>JBAYOX010000134.1:0-5385 GCA_041678025.1 Aminobacteriaceae bacterium | reverse complement strand
CCGGCCATCCTGCAGGCCGTCTCGTGGTCGTGTTTTTCTATTCCGTCCACGTTCTCAAGGACGATCACTATGTTACAGGTGCCGGAATAGGGTGTGTACTCCGCGCCCGGCCCCTTCATATCGATGATGCCCTCCTGGAAACGCACGATCTTGCCGGTGGTGACGACCGCGGCTCCCGAGAGCACCAGGGTCTTGCCCTCGCCGACCGTGTCGACATCAGAGACCATCCCCGGGAAGACTCCGCCGGGCCCCTCCATCTTGAACCTGGGCTCCACCACGTCCTTGACCGGCATAATCCTTACGCTCTCTCCGGGCATGGCGAAATCTACTTCTATCTTGGCCAGCCGCTCGTCGCCCGCAAGCACGGAGAGGAGCTCCTGCTTGTTGACAGTGAGGACTCCGTTATTGACTGAGGTCTTATCCCCCCAGGCCAGCTTGTTCACCTTCACCCTGTGCAGCTCTAGTTTCATGCTGTCTTTCTCCCCCCTTTTTCAGATGCCGAAGGCTATTTCAACAGCGCCTCGACGTTCTCCCTGATCTTCTCGAGCGTGGCGTCTCCTCCGCTTATGCGGGCCACCTCCGCTCCGCCCTTCCAGAACAGGAATGTGGGCAGTCCCATGACCTTGTTGGCTATAGCCACCCTGCGATTCTCCGATACATCCACGGAGCAGAATTTGACCCTGCCCTCGTACTCGTCGCCCATAGTATGGACGTTGGGAAGCAGCGCCATGCAGGGTCCGCACTTCGGGCCCCAGAAATCGACCAGCACCGGGAGATCGCTCTCCTTGACCTCGACGTCGAAATTCTCCTTTGTCAGTTCAACCATTGATATTCACCCCCTTTTGTCAATAATGAAAAATGCTATTTCAGTGCTAACCCGTACCGGGAAAGACTTTCTTTCATCAGCTCCGCGTCAATAAAGGCAAAATCCTCGCGCACAGCCGGTGGAGCATCCTCCGGGCTCATCATGCGCGACGTGGGAGATGTAAAAATAGCGACTGCGTTCTCTATGTACTCCAGCGACAGTTGATCGGTCGAAGGGACGTCGTGCGGCCCTTCCAGAAGGACAGAACGATATGGGTGCTGATGCGGCCTGAGGTTCCCGTACAGGGGGTGCGTGAGGAGGACCCATCCCATGTGGATCAGGTCCCTTGTGCGTTTTAGAACATCAAGTGATGTGCCATCGACGAACTCGCACGCCGACGAAACAGATTTCAGAAATGGATTGTTAGTAACGAGAACGCCGCGACAGGTCATCCTAATGCCTCCTTATAAAAGCAGAGCACAGGTAATTCAAACTCTCTGTCGCATAGCCCCAAAGGAATTAACAATCGCATCGGGGGGAGCTATTATTTTCAGAGGCCCGTCCGGCTACAATCCTTTCGCCTGAGAGTTTCCGCCCTCCTGGGAGGACATTGCCCCTTCGGCGCTCCCCTGCTTTGCAGGAGAGTCTCTCTTGCGGCCTTCATCCGGAAGCACACTCATTTTCACACATCGTAAAAATGGCGTCAAGCCTTTTTTGTGAAGCCGGGGTCAAAAAGAGCGGACGGGGCCGATCTCCGAGAGATATTCGGCCGCCGCCCTGGCCTCCTCATGCAGGAGGCGCATTATTGTTAGGCAGGTATTACCGCAGCTACCACTTCAGGCCGGTGTAGAAGATGTACAGTATCGCCGCAGGAGCGACCACTCGGCATATCCAGATCCAGATCTCCATGAGCCCGAAGCTGTGGGTACCCTCGTTTGTGACCTCCTTGCGCGCGTCGGCAGTCCAGAACCATCCCACGAAGAGGGAGATGAAGACGCCGCCGAGCGGAAGAAGGACGTTGGATGACAGGAAGTCCATCGCGTCGAGGAAGTCCTTGCCGTAGACCTTGGGCGCCCCCGACAGAGAGGTCGCGCAGGGCACGCCTAGTGCAAAGATGAGGAAGCCCATGATGATCGCAGCCTTGGGCCTGCTCCAGCCACGGTCGATGAAGTACGCCGAGACGACCTCTAGGAGGGAGATAGCCGATGTGAGGGCGGCGATGTAGAGGAGCAGGAAGAAGAGAGCCGACCAGATCATCGCACCGGGCATCATCGCGAATACCGAGGGCAGAGTGACGAATGTAAGGCCGGGGCCCGCGCCAGCGTCCACACCGAACGCGAAGACCGCCGGGAATATCACGAGGCCCGCCAGGAATGCGACCATAGTGTCTATTACGCAGACCTGCACCGCGGAGCTGGGCAGGGTGGTCTGTTTGTCGACGTAGCTTCCGTAGGTGATTATGCATCCCATTCCAAGGGAGAGGGAGAAGAACGCCTGGCCGAGCGCCGCCGCGATTGTAGTTCCGGTGATTTTGGAGAAGTCGGGCTTCAGGTAGAAGTCGAGCCCCTTCGCCGCACCCTCAAGGGTCACCGATCTGGCGATAAGAACGAACAGGATAAGGAACAGGGCCGGCATCAGGAACTTACAGTACTTCTCTATCCCGTCTCCGACGCCCTTGTAGACCACCCAGATGGTCGTGATCATGAAGACAGCCTGATAGGCTATGACCATCATCGGGTTGGAGACGAAGGCACCGAACACATCCCCGGCCTTTCCCGCGGCGCTCTCAGCCATCAGCCCGGTGAACGAGTGGAAGAAGTACTTGATCGTCCAGCCGCCGATAACGCCATAGAACGAAAGGATGGTGAAACCGGAAACGATACCCATCCAGCCGACGATCGGCCAGAGTCCGCCAGCCAGCTTCTGGAAGGAGCCGACTGCGTTGAGCTGGGCCTTTCTTCCTATCGCCATCTCCGCCAGCATCACGGAGGAACCGATGATGATCACGAGTGCCATGTAGACCACAACGAAGGCCGCCCCTCCGTACTGCCCCGTGATATACGGGAAGCGCCAGATATTGCCGAGCCCCACCGCGGAGCCCGCAGCCGCCAGGATGAATCCTATCTTGCTACCCCACTGTTCTCTTTCTGCATTCTGTGCCATTATTCCCATACCCCTCCTTTGTTATCGATTAGTACGACATCCATAATGCAGCATACAAAACATTCCTCCGACAGCCCACCTCCCTGTGCGCCTTAGATATTTACAATATACAATAATCGAACCGTATTATACACCAGAACTCGATTCTTCCAAGCGAAATATGCGTTTTTTCGTTTCTGGAGTACAATACTCCCTTGAAAGGGAGTGGTTTTCGTGTGCCTCGCAGTTCCTCATGTAATCACAGAGGTGCTCGGTGAAAACAGGGCAATAGCCGCGGCCGGTGCTGTCGCAACCGAGATCAGGACCGATCTTGTGAACTCACCCGCCCTCGGGGACGTCGTGCTCGTGCACGCGGGGTTCGCCATTGAGAAGTTGGCACCATCTGAATCCGAGGAGCTCCTGGGGCTGTGGGAGGAGATCAGAAGGTTGGCCGGAGAGCCGCAAGGACATGGGGCTCGAATAAAATGACGTCCTTTGTAGCCGAAGCCTCCCGGGCGCTTCGGCGCATTATATCATCCCCCATCTCGGTCATGGAGGTTTGCGGCACTCACACCGTATCGATCTTTCGTTCGGGGATCAGGAGCCTTCTGCCTCCCGAACTGCGGCTGGTGTCGGGACCGGGGTGTCCCGTCTGCGTAACCGACCAGGGGGAGATAGACTGCGCCCTCTCACTTCTGGACAGCGGCGTCGTCCTCGCGGCGTACGGTGACATGTTCCGCGTTCCGGGCAAATCCGGCTCTCTGGCCTCCAGGCGCGAGATGGGCTTCGACGCACGCGTCGTAACCAGTGCACTGGACCTCATTGAAATTGCGCTTGAGTCGCCCAGCAGGGAGGTCGTCTTCCTGGCGGTCGGCTTCGAGACGACGGCGCCCGCCACGGCGGCTCTGCTGCTGGAGGCGTCGCAGAGGCGCATTCATAACCTGTCGGTGCTGTCATTTCACAAGTGCACTCCACCAGCGCTGGCGGCCCTTTCCTCCGACCCGGAGCTGAAGCTGTCCGGTTTTCTTCTGCCGGGACATGTCAGCGTCATACTCGGTCACGAGCCCTTCCGTTTTTTAGCGGATGACGGGGGCCTGCCCGCCGTGATCGCGGGCTTTGACCCGGAGCAGATAATGGCCGGACTGGTGGAGATAGCGCTGCAGCACCAGAGAGGAGAGGCGCGGCTCGGATCCGTCTACGGCCGAGCCGTACGCCCGGGGGGGAACGATAAGGCCCGTTCGCTGATGGACAGAGTATTCGTGCGACGCGACTCCTGCTGGAGGGGGCTTGGCCCGCTGGCCGACTCGGGGATGGCGCTTCGCGAGGAGTACTCGGAGTTCGACGCGGAGAGGAGATTCTCTCTCGCACCAGTACGCGGTACGCCGCCTCACGGCTGCAAATGCGGCGAGGTGCTGACGGGCAGGATCTTCCCTCCTGAGTGTGCGCTTTTCGGTACCGGCTGCACACCGGCCTCCCCTGCCGGGCCGTGCATGGTATCGGCGGAGGGGGCGTGTGGGGCGTTTTTCCGCTTTTACAGAAGAAACGGGGGTTCGCGATGCGTATAGGTCTTGGGCACGGAAGCGGCGGGCGGCAGAGTCAGGAGCTCGTCCAGGCCCTTTTGGGGCCCTTTTACGAGCGCGGAATCGGCCCGGAGCTGGAGGACTCGGCCCTGCTTCCGGGCGGGTACGCGATGACGGTCGACGGATTCACCGTTTCGCCCAGGGTTTTTCCGGGTGGCGATATAGGACATCTATGCGTGTGCGGGTGTGTAAACGACCTGGCGGTGAGGGGGGCTGCCCCCGACTTTCTGGGAATCGGCCTGATCATCGAGGAAGGCTTTCCTACGGAGGAACTCTCCCTGTACATGGAGAGCGCCGCGCGCACGTGCTCGTCGCTCGGGATGAGACTGGCGGCTGGAGATACGAAGGTGGTCCCCTCCGGAGCGGTGGACGGGGTCTACTTCTCAGGGACCGCATTCGGGAAGCTTCGTCGCGACACTCCTCTGCAGGCAACCAACATCAGGGTCGGGGACTCGCTGATCGTCTCGGGCCCCATCGGACGCCACGGGGCGGCCATCGCCGCATCACGCTTCAACCTCTCCGTATCCGACTTGGAAAGCGACTGCGCTCCACTGTGGCCGGCACTCGAGCCTCTGCTCGCTGTCGACGGGCTCAGGTGCATGAGGGACTGCACGCGCGGGGGTCTGGGTGCCGTGCTCTGCGAATGGGGCGAGGCCACCGGGAAGCACCTCTCACTTGAGGAGGCGTCCATACCCATCGACGACAGGGTGAGATCGCTGTGCGACGTGCTCGGCTTCGACCCTCTCTATATGGCGTGCGAGGGGTGCATCATTGCGGCCTGTGAACCGTCGGAGGCCACCACAGTCCTCCAGCTTCTCTCCGCCTCGCCCCTGTGCGCAGAGGCGGCGCTGATAGGTG
>JBAYOX010000133.1:0-5413 GCA_041678025.1 Aminobacteriaceae bacterium | reverse complement strand
GAGCACTCCCATGATATCCATCTCCCTTAGGAGATGTCGTTCCTCCTCGATCTCCACCGCAGCCTCACCCTGCAGGCAGAAGAGTATCGTGGTATCCCCCGGAAGAAAGAGACGTTCGACCTCCTTCTTGGGCGTCAGCTGTCGGTACTCACAGATAAGCGAGGCTCTCCTGCAGAAGATGTTGAAGTCGGTCACAGGACCTCCGACAAGAGTGCAGGTTGTGCTGTGCTCGCCCCGAAAGCGCAACGAGTCGAAGGGAGAGAGCAGCGAGACGGCGGAGCCGTTAATGAAGATGTCCATTCCGTCGCCGGACAGAAGAAAGAGTACCCTGTCGTATCCGGGGAATATCGAAAACGGCCCGGCCTCGGAGATGTTAGCCGAGCTCAGCCTCCACTGAAAATCCCCCTTTACAAGCGACGATCCCTCAGGAAATACGAAAATCTCATGCGTAACGCCGCCGCCGTTCTTCCACGGCATGGGCGTATAGTCCTCGGGCGTCTTTCGCACCACTTGCATTGATTTCACCTCTCCTGTAGACGGTGTTTCCGTCCTCGCTATGAGTCTGCTTTAGTCGAACATGGCGTCTACAGCGTTCTTAACTGACTCGTCGTTCGCCCCGTACGGCAGGGAGATGTGATAGTCCCCGGGATATTTTTTGTTCATCTCCCGACTCACCTCCATTGAGTTCGAATTGCATGCCCACGCTCTGCGAGCGACGCCACCCAGCACGTCCCACATCATTGCGGACTTTATTATATCGTCGGTGCGCTCCGTTCCGTCAAGCAGCAGGCCAAATCCACCGTTTATCGACTTGCCTATCCCGACTCCGCCGCCGTTGTGCAGTGCGCACAGGCTCATGCCGCGAGCGGCGTTGCCAGCAAAGCACAGTGTTGCCATGTCGGCGCAGATGTTGCTGCCGTCCTTGATGTTTGCCGTCTCGCGGTAGGGAGAGTCCGTCCCGGAGACGTCGTGATGATCGCGGCCCAGCATAACAGGCCCGATCTCTCCGCGCCTGACCATATCGTTGAACTTCAGCGCTATCTTAGTGCGCCCCTCCGCGTCCTGATAGAGTATCCTCGCCTGAGTCCCCACGACGAGCGCGTTTTTCTCAGCATCGCGTATCCAGACCCAGTTGTCGTAGTCCTGCGAGCGGCGGTCCGGGTCGATGCACGCCATCGCCGCTTGGTCCGTCTTTCGCAGGTCCTCCGACTTGCCGCTGAGGCAGACCCAGCGGAACGGCCCGTAGCCGTAGTCGAACAGCACCGGCCCCATAATATCCTCGACGTAGGAGGGCCAGATGAAACCGTCGTACGTGTTCTCTCCGTTCCTGCAGATCTCGGGCACCCCGGCGTCGTACACAGCGCGCATGAAGGAATTGCCGTAGTCGAAGAAGTAGGTCCCTCCGTCCACCAGCCTCTTGATCACCTCATAGTGAGCCTTCAGAGATTGATCGACCTTGCGCCTGAACTTCTCTGGGTTCTTGGAGAGCATCTCTGTGCGCTGCTCGAAGGTCAGCCCCTGCGGGCAGTAACCGCCGCCGTACGGGTCATGGCAGGAGGTTTGGTCCGAAAGCAGGGGAATTGCGATATCGTGATCAGCCGCGTACTCAAGCAGATCTACGATATTACCGTGGTATGCGATTGAGAGCGGCGTGCGGGCATTGCAGGCCTCCTCGGCCAGTCGGAAGACCTCCTCGCGGCTGTCCGAAACCTTAGACACCCACCCCTGACTGTGGCGCGTTTCTATTCTGGAGTAGTCCACCTCGGCGACTATCCCCACCCCGCCAGCTATCTCGACGGCCTTAGGCTGAGCTCCGCTCATTCCCCCAAGCCCTGAGGATACGAACAGCACTCCGGCCAGGTTCCCCTTGTCCCCGACGTTGAGTCTCTGCCTGGCAGCGTTGAGAATGCTGTTGAAGGTTCCATGCACTATGCCCTGCGGACCGATGTACATCCAGCCGCCCGCCGTCATCTGGCCGTAGTTGGTGACGCCCAGCTGCATCCCTCTGTGCCAGTCTGCCGGGTTATCGAAGAGCCCCACAAGCAGGCCGTTGGTCAATATTGCGCGGGGCGCCTCCGGGCGGGACTTGAACAGGCCCACCGGATGTCCACTCGATAAGACCAGCGTCGTCTCCTCGGTCAGCTCCTCAAGGTACTTCATTATCAGTCGGTACTGAAGCCAGTTCTGGCACACCTGACCTGTCTCGCCGTATGTGACGAGCTCGTAAGGATAAAGCGCGGTCTCAAAGTCCAGATTGTTGTCGATCATGACCTGGAAGGCCTTGCCGGCTAGGCACTTGCCGCGATACTCATCCACAGGATGCCCCTTTATCCTGCCCTCGGGGCGGAAGCGGTAGGCGTATATGCGCCCCCTTGTGCGCAGCTCCTCAAGGAACTCTGGAATCAGCTCCTCATGATGCTCCTCCGGGACGTAACGAAGCGCGTTTCGCAGCGCTTGCTCCGTCTCCGCGCGATTCAGCGTCCATCCCCTATCGGGGGCCCGGCGTATCCCCTCTACGAAAACGGGGTAGGGGGGCAGAGGCCCCTCAAGCCTTATCGTCATTGCGTCTCTGTTCATCTCGTTCACTGCCGACATGCTATTACCACCTCCAGAACTCTTATGCGGTTACAGGGACCGCTCCAGGCTCAGCGCGGCGCTCTTCAACAGGCGAAGGCTGTCGTCGAAAGCCTGGAAAACCGATTCGGCGAATCCCGCCACTCCTATCTGCGCGACGAACTCCCTGTTTCTGTCGAACACAGGCACGCTGATGTCCCCGGCGTGTCTCATCCACTCCTCGCGGCTGGAGGCGTAGCCCATCTCCCTGATGCGGGCCAGCTCCTCCTCAAGAGCCGCTCTGTCGATCTCTGCTCCGTCGACCGGCGATCGCAAAGGGGACGAAAGCACGCGAGCACGCACCTCCGGGCTGCTGTAAGCCAACAGAATCTTCCCCGTTGCGCCCGCATGAAGCGGAATACTCATCCCGCGGTGCGCGGTGAACTTCATCGGTGAACTGGGCTCGACAGAGTGAACGCACAGGCCTGTCGTACCCTCTGAGACGCTGAGTACGGATGTGTTGCCCGTCTCCAGCATGAGGCTGGTCATCTCCGGTTCTGCGGCCTTCACCAGCTCGTCGTAGTATGATGACCTGCTCGACAGAAAGAGAAATCTTATCCCGAGACGATAACCTCCAGCAGGAGGATCCTGGTACGCCCAGCCACGCTCCTCCAGCGAGAGTAGAAAACGATGGACGGTGCTTCTGGGGATGCCCGTCGTCTCCTCGATCTCGCGAACCGTCATGGGAGAAAGTGAGGCGCACAGCGACTCCACAATCGCCGTCATCCTGAAAACAGCGTCCTGTTTAACCATGGCCACCTCCAATGTAGGACATTATGTCCCAATTTTTATCATGGAGACGTTCAGTTGTCAATCGTCCGCGTCGAATAGCGTCTGCGACGCTATTGCAGCCATGGGGTGGGGTCGACGGATTTGCCCTCCTTCAGCACGTGAAAGACGAACTTTGCCTCGGAGTCTTGCGCCTCGCCGATCACGGCTATTCGCTCTCCCTGTCTGACTCTATCACCGGATTTGACGTACAGGATTCCAAGCCCACCGTAGAAAGTCGCGATTCCCTCCCCGTGGTTCAGGTAGACTGCGTTGCCGAAGTTTCGCATCCACCCCCCGTGGAGGACTGTCGCGTCGGCTGCAGCAAGGACCGGTTCACCCGGAGAAGCCCTGGTCGTAAGCCCCTCGCCAAAACTAGTTCCCGTCAGTACAGGGGCCGTTCCTCCCTTTATTGGCCATATCATCTTCGTCCTCGGCGAGGTGGTGGTTGCCGGCGGGGAGGGTTTAAGCTCCGCTTTCTCCGGCAGTGTTGAGTCCGCCGGAATGAGCAGCTCCTGCCCGATATGGATGACCGAGCTCTCGGAAAGCCCGTTTGCCTGTAAAAGAGAGGCGAGCGGGATCTTGTACAGTCTCGCTATTCCGTAGGGGGTATCCCCTTCGGCCACTTTATGCCTGTTACCGGCAGACTGTCTTTCAGTATCGCCTACGGGTGCTGCGGCCGCAGGAGCGGGCGATGGGGTAGTGGCGGGAGCGGGGGTAGGCGTTTCACTCTTCGTCTCCTCTTTTTGTGGTGCGGGTTTCTCCTTCCCTTGATCTGCCAAGTCCGTGAGAGGCTCTAGAAACTCGCCGCTGTATTTGGGCTTTGGCCAGGCTCCCATTCCCCTTCTCTTCGCCTCGTAGAGAGTCGCCAGGACATCACCCGGCGTATTTGGAATCAGCAGAATCGTTCCGGGAGGGGGCAGCCCCTCCGCTGATCCTATCCCGTTTGCCGCGGCGAGGTTTGGAGTCTCCACGGCGTGCTCTCTCGCCACGGACTCAAGTGTATCGCCGCCCTTCACGGTGTAAACGCTGAAAGGCCGCTGTTCGGCGAAAACCCCAGTTACTGCAAGGATGGACATCAAGAACGTGAGCAGCAGGACTTTTTTCATGCTTCAAGCTACCTCCAGACGTCCCACAGGACGGATATTCAACGGAAACATGCGTGATTTGTCACTGTGTTTATGGTACCATGATTTAAGAAAAAACAAGGTTCATGGAGGTTTTTCGGCGCACTGACAGGTGGCATTGTTCCCGTTCAAGGCCTTTGTACGGCGTACGGCTTCATCATCTCAAGAGCAATTTAGCTAACCGGAGGCGTTATGAGCATCAAGGATTTATTGAGACTCGACGACGATCTTTTTGATCAAATTGACCTTCGAGGGCAGTATTTTTCTCTGTTCCCAATCCCTCTGTTCATAAAGGACACACAATCGGTCTTTATCCACGTGAACCAGGCTTTCGCAGATTTCCTGGCGCTTCCTGTCGACGAGGTGATTGGCAGAGGTCCTTTCGACCTTTATCCGGCTGAGTTTGCGCATAACATACTGGAGCAGGACCGCATGGTGATGGAAAGCGCGACGGCGGCGACCGACCTTGAATGTATGTTCAAGAACGGCAGGGGAGAGTTGGTATGGCTGAAATCCTACAAGGGGCCTGTATTCAACGCCAAGAACGAGGTCATCGGTCTTGTGGGGGGCGACATGGATATAACCGCCTCCAAGGAGATGGAAGAGGCTCTTAAAAAGAGCGAGGAGCGTTGGAAGTTCGCATTGGACGGGGCGGGTGACGGGGTCTGCGAGTGGAATATCGCATCGGACGAGGTGTTCTTCTCCAAACAGTGGAAGAACATGCTCGGCTACGATAACGACGAGTCCTTCACTTCCTTTCAGGAGCTGGAGAAAAAGGTCCACCCCGACGATTACCGAGAGATGAAAAGCAAATTGGAAGAACAACTCCTCGGAAAGACCTCCTCCTTTTCACACGAGTACCGTCTTGTGACCAAAAGAGGCGGCTGGGTGTGGGTTCTCAACAG
>JBAYOX010000132.1:0-5435 GCA_041678025.1 Aminobacteriaceae bacterium | reverse complement strand
GTACTTCTGCACCTTGACCCCGCGCTCCACAAGCGCCGCCAGAAGGTGGTCGACCATCATCTCGGTGCTGCCGTGCATCGAGATGTAAGGGATGACCACGCTGTTCTTCACCCTGTCGGAGGTCCAGTCGCGATAGGCATCCATGATGAACGAAGGCTTATCGTATACCGGGCCGTGGCTCGGCGCGATCATCGCGATGTCGTACCCCTCCACCTTCTTCATGTTTGTCTTTACTATTGAGCGGAAGGGCATCATGATCTCCGCGTAGTAGCGCTTGGCCCCCTCGTAGATCATCGGGCACTCCCCGGCGAACATATCCGTCGTGGCCAGGTGCGACCCGAAGAAGTCGCACGCGAATAGAATCTTCTCCTCATGAAGATATGCGCACATGGTCTCCGGCCAGTGCACCCACGGCGTGTGGATAAAGGTGAAGTTTCTGTCCCCCAGCGAGAGAGTCGCACCGTCCTCCACCGCGTCGATCACGGACTCGTCGAGGTGCAGATGATCGATCAGCAGCTCCTTCGCCTTGGTCGAGCAGACGACCCTTGCCCCCGGGTACATCTCGAGCACAGCAGGGATAAGGCCAGAGTGATCCTGCTCGGTGTGCAGCGAGATTATGTAGTCGATGCGGTCGACGTCCTCCAGCTGCCGCATCAGCACGTGCGCCAGAGCAGGATCGGCCGTGTCGATGAGGGCTATCTTCTCGCTGCCCTCCACAAGATACGAGTTGTAGCTCGTGCCCTCCGGCAGGGGTATCAGCGAGTCGAACAGACGTCTGTTCCAGTCCACCGCGCCCATCATCCGTACCCTTTCGCTCAAGACCCTTTTCTTCATAGCCACCGACTCCTTTCTCTAAACACAACCGTTCGCCCTGTTGCCCACTAATACGACACTACTCTTGGGGCGCCTCCGAATCTCCATCCTTCTTCACACACTCGTGCCCCGCTTCGTCAGCAGTCTCCTCCTCCGGCACATACTCCCAATCGGGCGCCTTCTCCTTCTCCGGCTCCTTTGGTTCGTTCTTATCCCTGCCCTCAACTGCGGCCACAAGCTGATCGGGCTTGAAGGGCTTCACTACAAAGTCGTTTGCACCCGCCTTCATGGCGTCGATAACCATGTACTGGGTGCCCATGGCAGAGGTCATCACTATCCTGACCTCCTTCGACAAGGCCCGTATATCACGCGTGATGTCAATACCGGACCTCATACCCGGAAGGGTGATGTCCATTGTAATCACGTCCGGCGTCTTGCCGAAGCACTGTAGTTTTTTGAACTCCTCTATCGCGGTAAAATACTCGTATGCCTCTGCTACAACCTCATGCCCGGCCTCTGTGAGGCACTTTCGGATCAACATTCGCATGAAAGCGGCGTCGTCCACTATCATAACTCTCATGAAAACACCCTCCGTCGAACGCGCGGCCTAGCGGCGAAATTCGCTGACCAGTCTGGTTTCAGAAGAAACCCTCTCTCACGTTCATTCGTCCTGTAGTCTTAATACTAGCAGTTTTCGCGGTAAAAATCACCTCGACCGTTCTTTTTCATTCAATGCCGACCGTTTAGCGGCAACACCGCTGTGAGGCATTCCCCCTCGCCATATGATACTATTGCACGCGGCGCGAGCCTGACAGCTTTTGGGCGGAGATCGCTCCTCGGGTCACAATATCTTTGCGCCATGCGGCGCTTTCAAAGGAATGGTCGATAGCAATTGAAAAGTGCAAGAATACTGGCGGCGACCGCCCTCTTTCTTATCCTGTACGGGGCAGCCTCTTCGTCGGCCCTTGACCTGTTGGCTAAGGGAAGGGGCAGAACAGTAGCCCTGACATTCGATGACGGGCCACGCCCCGGTTACGTCGAGCCGATACTGGACATACTCCGCGACAAAGGGGTCCGGGCGACCTTCTTCCTGGTGGGCCGCTTCGTAGACGACCACCCCGAGCTGGTCCGCGCGATTGACTCCGGAGGACACCTGGTGGCCAATCACACCTACTACCACAACAATCTCACCAAGCTCCCCCCGGAGAACGTCTACAGGGAGTGGAGGCTGTGCAGCGAGGCGGTCGAGCGCGTCATCGGCAAGAGGCCCGGGTTTTGCAGGCCTCCCGGCGGCAGCTATAACGACTTCGTCGTTGAAGAGGCTGCGGGCGAGGGGCTGCGGATAGTGCTTTGGACGAACAACCCGGGGGATTACACAGCCGTCCTCGACGGCCCGGCTCTCAGGAAGAAAGTGCTGGGCAGGGCGAAGGAGGGCGACATAGTGCTGCTTCACGTCGGAGTCACCCCGACTATCGACGCTCTGCCCGGGATCATAGACGGCTACCTTAAAAAGGGCTTCTCGTTCGTTACGGTCGACGAGATGCCGTAGACACTTCGACTACTTCGGCCCGGCGTGATACTTCTGAACTGACCAACCCTCGGAAGAGGGGAAAAGAGACTCAAGGGGCTTCGTCGGACCGTCGGCGACGCACACCGTGGCGTCCCCCATGCGCACCACGAGCCTGCACATTCTTTCCTGCTCGGAGGAAATATCGACACCCGCAGGCCCCTTGATCAGGACGGGGACTCCTCCTTCGGCGGCGATCTCATCGCGAATGCGCTCGCTCTCCCAGTTGACCAGGGCCGAGACGTTCAGATACTTGCCCGAGGCGAGGCGCGACGACTCCCACTCCCGTCCCGGGAGGGACGCCGAAGCGGAACGGGCCAGTATCTCCATGGTGTCCGTGTCCATCATGGTCGTTCCGGGTCTCGGGGCGGACACGGCGACAAAGGCGGCCAGACGGTTTTCGTCCCAAAGAGGATATACACGGTCCATGCCGTTCATTATGGACGGAGAAGCAAGCCCCGGCGCATCCATCAGGTCGAAAATACGCTCGCTCTCCGTCGCCGGGAATGACTCCGGCCTCTTTCCCTCCATCACCCCTACGGGAAATCCTACCGATCTGCCTGTGCGCTGTACTACCCCATCCTCCTTGGACGCGAACACCACATAGCCGCCCGCATGCGGTTGCCACGCCACCAGGACCGTCCTGGAAGCGTGAGACATCTCGGAGAAGACGTCCAGTATCTGAAGCAGAAGCGCCTCCTTCGAGGTCTGCTCCAGAAACTTGAGCCCTGCCTCATACAGGGCGTTCAGCAGAAACGCCCTCCTGGAGAGCACCTTCAGGTTGCGCTCCTTCTCCTCCCTCATCGCGGCCATGGACAGGGCTTTCGAGGCCACGTTGCCCAACAGCTCTATAAAATTCAGGGACTCCTCACCGGGGAGCTTATCCCACTGGAACAGGCAGAATAGCCTGACATCCTCCCCTATGATAGGGAGTGCGGCGGACCAATCCCCCCTCAGCTTTTCGAATATCTCAGGCCCGATAATGTCAACCGAGCTCTCATCTATCGAGGCCAGCACCGGGGAGAGGATCGCTTGGGCAAAGAGCCCGCTGCGCGGAGGCATCTGTATGGCCTCGCCGCTGAGGTGCGAGAGCTGCCCTTCCCTGTCCAGGATAATGGAGAGCCGTGAAGGGAACAGGCTCTCCATCACCACGTCCCTTAGAAAGGAGGCGAAGAAGCGAAGCTCCATAGGTTCGAAGACCGACGCAAGCGTGCTCTTCGTTGCAAGGACCATGTAAGCCAACCTGGAGAGCCGTTCCTCTGTGCTCACCATCCTGTGATGCTTCTGCCAAAGGTTGACCAGCCCGGCAAAATCAGTCATCTCTTCGAGCATATCCTTCGAAGGTGCCTCCGATAGGAGGACAAAAAAAGCCCAATCCCTCCCCCTGAGACGGATCCCCCACGGCCACTCTTCCAAAAGCTGCGCGGAGGCGACATCGTAGTCGTCGTGAAGAAAAGAGGACGGAAACGCATTTTGAATATCGCAGGCCCTACCCTCGAGAAACAGGCTCTGCAGATCCATCCCGAAGGCCTCCAAGACCTCCATATCACCCCCGGACGGTCGAAGGATGATCCCCCTCTCCACCTGTGTAGCCAACCGGTCGGAGAGCATCGAAAGGACGCCTCCGTTCAAAAGGAATTCGGTGCGCTCAAAAAGCTCCTTCATAGATCCTCGACATCCCTTCGTGGGAATAATGATCACGTTTCTCCCTTGCCACAATACTCACCAATTCTTCTCTTTTTAATATAGCCAAGAATGATCACCTATGGTATCGTAAACAATAAAAATATGCCACAGAAAACAGTTCATAAATGTCCATAACTGCGATTTTCAGTGAAACAGGTGAGCCAAAATGCTTCAGAGGGCAGGCAGAAATAGTATAGCAAGAGCTGCGGCTTCGGGAAGCGACAAACGACGTTTCGCCAGGGTGCCGTGTGCTTTGCGCGTCGATTTTTCCCTCCTCGGCCACGATCAGTGGCTTCCCGCAGAGATACTCGACCTCAGCGTCGCTGGCATGAGAATAAAGTTCAACCCCTTTCGAAGAGGACGTACCCTCCGCCCGGAGCTGCTGGAGCGTGCTGACGGCATCTTCCGCTTTCCGACGAGAGGGGTTTTTTTTCAGCTCGACGGGCGATTTTTAAAGGTCTACCACAGAGAGCCGGGGCTGTTTACGGCTGGAGTCGAGTTCGTAGGGGCCTCGCCCGAGGAGCAGTTCAAACTTGTGAGTATTTACGCTGACTTTAGACGCGGAAGAGTTCGTAGACCGCCCTTGTGAACGACAATCCGGGAAAGAAAAACCAGAAGGAGGAAAGTGGTATGATCAGGTTCAATCGTCTGAACCATCGTATTCTGGGAGTAGTCTTGACGCTGCTGCTACTCTCCGTCGGCGGAATCGCCTATTTCGCCATGAGCATCTCAAACAACTGCATCCTGCGTCTGTTAAA
Source organism: Aminobacteriaceae bacterium (assembly GCA_041678025.1). GTDB lineage: Bacteria > Synergistota > Synergistia > Synergistales > Aminobacteriaceae > JAAYLU01. Next base: position 611 of record JBAYOX010000132.1, on the reverse strand, counting down.
CGACTACGAGATCACCATGGCGGGTGCCCTTGCGAACGACCTGGACGCGACCTTCAACCGCTTCGAGGGCGTTCTGAAAGCCCTTTCCTCCCTCATGAGCTCGAAGGTGACCCCCGACATGATCAATCCGGATATAGCCGACGTGATAGCGAGGCAGTTCGCTGGGCAGAACGGCAAGTTCATCTCCGAGCTGGGCACCCAGTCGAACGAGTCAAGATCACTTTTCCTCATCTTCAATCCGGAGCTCTACGGAGTAAAAGCGACTAGCATGGTAGGCTTTCAGCGTCAGGACGCCGACTCGTTGTTCAAATTCATGGACGCCAAGTCCTTCAGCCCCGCAGACCTCATAGACAGGAACAATGCCTCCACGGCCTGGTTCTGGAAGCCGATCGACACAAACGCGCCATACTGGAGCGACATAACCGTATCCGACTCCGGAGAGGAGACTGTCACCTACACTATGCCCGTCCTAATAGAGGGCAAGATGGCCGCAGTCGCGGGTATGACCTTCGACTTCAGCTTCGTGCGCGACATGCTTAGCGCGGTGAAAATATACGACCACGGCTACCCCTTCCTCGTAAACCGCGACATGCGCTTCCTCTACCACCCGG
>JBAYOX010000131.1:0-5473 GCA_041678025.1 Aminobacteriaceae bacterium | reverse complement strand
GACAAGATGATAAACCGGGCAAACCGCGAAGGGATATCGGTAGGCGAGCTTGCGGACAGGTTTATCGCCGAGTACTACAAGGACGCAGACGCCCTGGGCGTCAAACGTCCGACACACGCCCCCAGGGCCACCGAGCACATGCCGGAGATCATCTCTCTGATAGAGAGGCTCGTTGAGAAGGGGCACGCCTACGACGTAAACGGTGACGTCTTCTTCGCCGTCGCCAGCTTCCCCTCGTACGGTGTCCTCGCAAAGCAGAGCCTCGACGAGCTCCAGTCTGGTGCGAGAATCGAAGTCGACGAGAGAAAGAGACACCCGCTTGACTTCGCCCTGTGGAAGGCAAAAAAAGAGGGGGAGCCAAGCTGGCCCAGCCCGTGGGGCGAAGGACGCCCCGGATGGCACATAGAGTGCAGCGCTATGTCCATGAAGTATCTGGGCGACACCATCGACATACACTCGGGGGGGACCGACCTCACCTTCCCTCACCACGAGAACGAGGTGGCACAGGCCGAGGCGGCTACTGGAAGGCCCTTTGTCCGTTACTGGATTCACAACGGCTACCTTCTGATCGACAAAGAAAAGATGTCCAAGTCGCTGGGCAACTTCCTCACAGCGAGGGCGGCCCTAGAGCAGTACCCAGCGAAGGCCATACGCCACTTCATGCTGAGCGCTCACTACAGGTCTCCGCTCAACTTCTCCGAGGACAGCCTCAAACAGTCCCTGGGAGCGGTTGAACGCCTCGAGAACTGCCTCCTCGACCTTGATCACGCCAAAAGCCACAGAAAACGGACTGAGGGTTCAAAGGCGGACTACGAAGCCCTCTTCAATGCTTATAAAGAACGTTTCATATCAGCCATGGACGACGACTTTAACACCGCCGCCGCCCTCGGTGTGGTATTCGAAGCCGTCAAGACCGTTAACACCTACCTCAAAGAGCGACAGAACATAGAGGACTCCTTCTTGACGCCCGCGGACGGGTTCTTCGGCATGATTGATACTGTAATGGGCATACCGGGGCAGGCTGACGACAAAGACGATGATGATGCAAAAATCCTCGAGCTGATAGCGGAGCGCGATAGGGCGAGGAAGGAGAGGAACTTCAAGAGATCCGACGCCATCCGCAACGAACTCGTCGCCATGGGAGTGCTACTGGAGGACACTCCCGAGGGCGCCAAGTGGAGGAGAAAGTAGAAAATGCTATCAGGCGGGGTAACTCCCGCCTTTTTCTATTCGCCTCCTCAAAATTACGGTCAGCGGCACCCCAAGAAAATAGCAGGCGACCGTCTGCCCCAGGCCGACGTACCCCGCGCAAAGAAGGAACGGCACTTCCAGGATGAACGACAGGTATCCTCCGACTATCAGGGCGTTTGCCAGCACCGGCGGCAGAGCGGAAAGACACGCGGACGGCATTGCAGATGAGATGATCGCCGCAATAAGTGTGGCTCCGCTCCCCAACAGGACATCGATAATCCCCAGACCGCACAGAAGGTTAGCGAAAAGGCAGCCTACGAAAAGGCCGAATACTGCCTGAGGGAGAATAAACGGCAGGACAGTGAGGGCCTCGGAGACTCTGATCTGAACGTATCCGAAGGAGAGTGGCGCGAAAAGAATCGTTGTGACGGCGTAGACGGCCGCAACTAACCCGGAGATGCTGAGGGAGCGAACTGAAAAAAGCTCCCTGTACGGCACCCCGCGAAAAAAAACCAACCTCAACCTATCACCCCGTCAGACGGACTGCCTGTCCGTCCCGCTTAAAAGCGGGACGAAACGGCAGTAATCGAACCATATATCTGAGAAAGAGCCTTCATCGGTCTTCTCTCTGAGAAGCAGCCTCTCCCCGCCTGACTGAACCCCAACTGGGGCTACAAGCTTGCCGCCGGGGGCTAATACCTCGCTCCACCACTCTTCCAGGTAAGGCGCTGCCGCAGTTACGATCACCCTGTCGAAGGGGCCGGCGCACTCTCCCTTCTCTCTTCCATCCGACCATATCACCGAAACATCATAGCCGAGCGAGAGCAACGTCTCCCTTGCCCTCTGCGCAAGTGGATATATCCTCTCGATGCTGGTTACCCTGGCCCCCATCGCGGCCAGCACCGCGGCCTGATAGCCCGAGCCGGTGCCTATCTCAAGAACACAATCCCCTGCGTCGGGGGAGAGAAGCTCCGTCATTCGCGCCACCATGTACGGCTGCGAGATGGTCTGCTCCTCCCCGATCGGAAGCGGACAGTCAACCCAGGCGCTGTCCTGGAGCTCTTTCGGGACGAAAAGATGCCGGGGCACCGAGCGCATTGCATCCAGAACCCTCTCAGAACGGATGCCTCTGCCCTGAATTTGCTTATCCACCATCTGCGAGGCTTTTATCTTCCATGAATCCATCGGACCACCCCCCTGAAAGGGCGTCATTGGCACCGTTCAGGAAAAACGCCGTCAAATGCTGAACTGCTTGACCAGCGCCATGAGGCTGCCGCTCATATCCGCCAGCTTCTCGGATGTCAGCTTGATCTCCGATACCGAGGCCGTTGTATCGCTTATCTCGTGCGATATGGCCTCTGACCCTTTCGAACTCTCTCTGATCGTCACAGAGACCTCGTTTATCGCAGACGTCACCTTGTTGACCGCTGTCAGCACCTCTCCGCTCATTCTGACGGCACCCTCTATCATCTCTTTAAGAACTCCTACGTCCTTCCTGTACTCCTCGGCGGAGCTCATAAAGCCCTTGTAGTCCCTGTCCACGTCGCCGCCTATGAACTCAAGCAACCGCGTAGCGTCCGAGATCAAGACCGTGATGTTTCCCTGAACCTGCGTGGTCTGCTGCTGAATCCCGACCACCACCTCCGCGGAGTTCGCGGCCAGCTTCCGGACCTCGTCGGCTACCACGGCAAACCCCTTGCCCTGTTCGCCCGCTCTTGCAGCCTCAATTGCGGCGTTCAGGGCCAGAAGGTTCGTCTGATCGGCTATGGTCGAAATCTGCTCCGCCATAGATGCGATCTTGTCGATCACCTTTGCCTTCTCTATGCTCTCTTTCAGCCTGTCATTCAAATCTCCGTACACGCTCCAGGCCTTTTTCTGGCTCAGGGCTACATTCTCCTGAATCTTTCTGGCTTTATCGTCGATCTCCATGGCGACAGAGTTTCCATTCTCCATGCTCTCCATCAGCTCGGACGTACAGGTGCTCATCTTCTCGCATGAGGAGGATATATCCTCGTATGATGCTGTAACCTCCTCCATCCCCGCCGATAAGACTCCTGAGGCCCCCGACATCTGCTCCATCTTTCCTGACAGGGCGGAGTTGGCCATGTCCAATTCTCGACTGTAGCCCTCCATATCCTGAGTTGACGAAAATATGTTTCCAATGATCTTTCTAAGGTTCAGGATAATGTTGTTCATAGAGTCGGACAGAAGCCCGAGCTCGTCCCGCCTTCTCAGAAACTCTTCGGGGACGCTGTTTGAAAGATCTCCCGACGTTATGAACTCGGAGACCTTGGATAACCCGTTTATCGGCCTGACAATGCCCTTCAACAGGTAGAAAAGGACAAGTCCAGCTAAGAGAATACTGACGATTATTACCGTTGCGATCTGATTCTTAGCTCCCCTGATCCTGGACAGGTGACTCTCATAAGGGATGAATGAAAGAATGCTCATGTTCATGTAATCGCTTTTAGCGAACGATGAGATGTACTCGACTCCATCGAGTGTGAAAAAGCCTATCCCCTCGCCTGAGCTACTCATCTTCTTGTAGAACTCGGCTATGTCGCCCGTCTGCTTGGTAAAATCGAAGTTAAGCACCTGGTCGCTATTTTCGGAGGAGATGACAACCCCCTCAGGGTTCAGGATCAGCGTTTTAACACCACTGCCGGCGCTGTCCATTATTATGTTCTGAGCGACGGAGTTCAGATCAAGCGAATGTTGGAAAAGCGCGATCATCTTTTTTGTCTTCTTGTCGAATATCGGAGCGGGTAAAAGCACTGCGGGCCTTCCGGTGGAAGGGGAGACAAGAGTTATCCCCACCATCGGTTTCGGGTCTTGATAAAACCTCTCTCCTCCCGCCGTCATCTCGTGCGGGAAGGAGGCTCCCGTTGCAATACCGCCTATCCCGTCGATTATCACCGTGTTCACTCCATCTTTATAAGTCAGGAAAAAGACGTTTTCGTAAAGGCCGCCAGAGTCGGATACTCTTTTTTCCAGGTCCTTCGCAATACGTTCTTTTGTAGCTGGGTCAAGGGTATTGGTCTCCGCATATTCATCAAAGAAGTCGCTGATATACGAGACCTTTGTAAAAAACTCCGTGAAATCAACCTGTGCCTTGAAGGCTATCTCGATCTGATTCTTCTTCTCAGCCACTATGCTTGACAGGAAGCTCTCAAGGTTTTCGTCGACGATGGACGTGGAAATATGACTCGTATAAAAAAGTACCACGAGCATAGGCACCACCAACAGTAAAAACGACGCGAGAAACAGTTTCCGAAAGATGCTCTTAGCCCTAAACAAAAAGAACCGACCCCCCCGACATAATACCCGGACAACTCCACAGGGGTATTGTCCGGTAAAAAACGATGGAAAATCCGCGTGAAGGGTGTTTGAACGATGATATGCAGCTCGAAAGTATATTGGTGCGGTCTATTTCCTGCGATAACTGGCGGAGGCGTGTGGGGGTCGAACCCACCGAAGACGGCCATTACCGCCTCCCACTGGATTTGAAGTCCAGGGCGCCCACCGGGACACATTCGCCTCCGACTTACGTGCAGAATTGTACTTGTAAAGGGTAGAAAAGTAAAGTGTACAAAATGATAAAAAAGCCCTGGTGCGCCGCTCCTTCGTGTCACTTGGCGCTGTTCGCCGTGAACCAAACCATATCGTGGTCGACCAGGACCTCTCTGACAACGGGAGCGCCAAAAAAGTCCTTGAAGGATAGGGGAGAGGCGGCGTTTGCCAGGGCTTTTGCGACGTCGGACGAACTGACCGCCGGGTTATCGTTGGTCGCCTCGTGAAAACGTACCTTCGCCGCCCCATCCGCGTCGATCGAGTAAGCACCAGTGAACCGCATCAGTGCGCGGACTTTGAAGGTCATCTTTCTCTCGTAGACGCCTTTGATCATAACCTTACCACCATTAAGATCCAGATCGGATACGGCGAATCTCGGCATCACCTCGAAGAGGGTGGCCAGAAAACTCTCTTTTGAAATTCCTCCGGACAGATGGCTATCCCCGTGCGAATGGATGACGATGCCTCTGGCGGGGGCCGTGAAGAGAACGTCGCGCATTACCAGCAACAGCCTATCGAAGTGAACGCCCTCGATCACCGCGTCCTCAAGACAGAGGTTGAGTGTAGGAATCACTCCGCGTCTCAGATCGTCCTCGGTGGCCATTATCACAGGCAACACGGAGCCGGCCCTTATCCTGTCACTGAAATATTTGGTGAATAGCGCCTCGTGCTCCTTTAAAAGGGTCTCTCCGCAGGCGGTACCTGCCAGCAT
>JBAYOX010000130.1:0-5482 GCA_041678025.1 Aminobacteriaceae bacterium | reverse complement strand
CGTAAAAACGCGGAGATATCCTCCTCCGTCAGGGCATCGATCCTGTCGTAGACCTCCCGGTGCAGTTTATCTCTGATTCCGGCATCCGCCAGAATCTCCATCAGCTTCGCTCTGAGACTGCCCCCCTCACTGAAGGACTTCGCCTCCTGAAGAAAGTCCCCGACAAAATGGCTTCCGGAGGCCAGGCCATCAAGGTCGAAGGGAGGCGCCGTTTCATCCGTGACCCCTTCAATGTAGACGAAGTCACCGCGCCCCTCCTCCCCCTGGTTCAGCGTCTCGATCAATCCACCAGGTCCGGTGAGAAAGCCCGGACGCCGCATGAGAGAGCTGAGCTTCCCGCGCCCGAAGACCCTGGCCCTAACTATCGAAGGGCGCCCCTCGGACTCTCGCCTCGTCCTCTCCACCAGGATCTCAAAGGCCGATACAAGCCCCTCGTCACGCTGCATTCCATCTATCGAGAGCGACTCTCTCCTCCATCGCACCGCGTCGCACGGGACAAACTCGACCTCCCCGGAGGCAGGGCCCGTGCCAGATAGCTCCATTGTGACGGAGTAGACTCCCTTCTCGCCCACCTCTCCTATATGACGCCCCTGTATGTTGCCGGGGTAAACCACAAAAGGCGAGCGGCATAGAATCTCCGCGCGGTGAACGTGTCCGAGCGCCCAGTAGTCCATTCCTGCGGCCCTTAGGTCATCGAGGGAGCAGGGGGCGTAGTTCTCGTGCCCCTTTCTGCCGCCTACGTTGCAGTGGAGTAGCGCGATATTCACCCCATCAGTTCTAACGCCGTTGAAGCGAAGCGCGAGATTCTCGCCTACATCGCGCTTCGGGAAGCTGCACCCGTGGATCGTACCGACCCTTTCCCCCCTCAGGATCAGCGGAACGGATTCAACATCCCGTCCAAACCTGTGAACCAGCGGTGGAAGCTCCCTCTCCAGCTCCCAGCCGGATAAGGGGTCGTGGTTGCCGTGAACCGTGAAGGAGGGAATGCCCGAATCGGCCAGACGCCTCAACTGTTCGATGAAGAATAGCTGTGCCCTTATACTCCTGTCCTCGCCGTCGTAGATGTCGCCCGATATCAGGAAAAAGTCAACGCCCATCTGCAGAGCATGGTCGATAGCGTTGCGGAAAGCGGCGAAGGCAGCCTCCCTCAGAAAAGCCGCGAGCGCCGGAGACGCCTCCGCTATCCCGGAGAAGGGGCTGTCCAGGTGAAGGTCGGCGCAATGAATGAATTTCAATGTACTGTTGTCCACAGAATTTTGCTCCTTTCGCCCGATATACACAGTAATCGCTCAGGCTGAATGATCTCTACTTTATGCCACCGGGCCCATCTTTGCAATAGCATCCGGCGCTTCAACCTCCTGTGGCATTGGGAGCCGACAAAAGACTTGTCACTAAGGGTCTACAATGGGATAATAGCACAGCGCCGAATCTGGCGTACATACAGTTATGGAGGCGTTTGAGAGATGAAGGGATATGGAGCCGGAATCAGGGCTATTTCATACTACCTTCCACCGAAGGTAGTGGACAACAGGGCGCTAGTCGAGGAGTTCGGAGTCTGGACCGAGGATAAGATCAGTCAGAAGACCGGCATAAAAGAGAGACGTGTAGTCGATGGAGAGCTGGTCTCCGATCTTGCGACCCGAGCGGGGGAAAAACTCTTCGAGGAGCACGGCATCGACAGGAACGACGTGGACTTTCTGCTACTGTGTACGGAGTGTCCGGACTACTACCTGCCTGCCACGGCCTGCGTCGTGCAGGACAGGCTCGGGCTGAAGAAGACGACCGGGGCACTTGACTTCAACCTCGGCTGCTCGGGCTTCATCTACGGGCTGGCCCTGGCCAAGGGACTCATAGGGACAGGCATTGCGAAGAAGGTCCTGCTTATCACAGCGGACACCCTCACCCGAACGGTCCACCCGAGGGACAAGAGCACGCGGACGATATTCGGCGACGCCGCCGCCGCCACTCTAATAGAAGGGTCGGACACGGCCCGGATAGGCGAGTTCGTCCTCGGCACGGACGGCTCTGGAATGGACAAGCTCATCATTCCCGCAGGTGCCTGGGCCGCGCCACGCACACCGGAGACAGCGGTCGAGCGCACCAACAAGTGGGGCAACACCAGAAGCGCGGAGAATCTTTACATGAACGGGCCGGAGGTCCTGAAGTTCACCATCGAGACCGTGCCTCCGGCGGTGCAGCAGGTTCTGGAGATTCACTCTCTGAAGATGGAGGACATCGACCTGTTCGTCTTCCACCAGGCGACCAGGCTTATCCTCGAACACCTTCGCAAGGAGATAGATATCCCGGAGGAGAAGTTTTATATCAACATCGAGAACAAAGGGAACACGGTGAGCGCGACCATACCGACGGCCCTGCGAGACGCGGCGGACGAGGGCAGGCTGCGCCCGGGGGACAGAGTTATGGTGGTGGGGTTTGGAGTGGGCTTCTCCTGGGGGACGACCATTCTCCGCTGGTAGAATCTTCGTGCATTTTTATGATAGACTAGGAGGCGGACAGAATCCGCCTCTTTTTTTATACTCCACTTTCCGGGAGGTGAGAGCATGAGCGGTTTTGTGCTGAGAAAGTTCCTTGCTCCGGAGCTTCTCTACGGTGTTGGGGCAACGGATTTCGCCGGACAGTATGCAAAAAACCAGGGCGGGGGCAAAGTGTTTGTGGCAACAGACCCCGGGATTATCGAATCCGGGCTGCTGGAGCCGGTGCTGATGCTTCTAGAAAAAGACAGGCTGGACTATGTCGTGTTCTCCGATATTCGCCCGAACCCGACTCTGTCCATGGTCATGGAGGGAGCGCGAATATTCGATGAAGAGGAGTGCGAGCTGATAATCGCTCTTGGGGGCGGCAGCCCGATGGACTGCGCGAAGGCCATCGGAGCCGTACACGCCAACGGCCTTCACGCAAGCGAGTTCTTCGGAGTTGACCGCATTTCTCTCCCATGCCCTCCCGTGATCTGCATCCCCACCACGGCCGGAAGCGCTGCCGACGTATCGCAATTCGCCATCATCAAGGACGAAAAGACCATGGTCAAAAACGCGATCATCAGCAAATCGATAGTCCCGGACATATCCCTTACAGACCCGAGAAACACCCTGACCATGGACCGCGCTCTGACCGCCGCAACAGGACTGGACGCGCTGACCCATGCGATAGAGGCATACGTTTCGAGGGCCTCCTCCGCTATCACCGACCTGCACTCCCTCAGAGCGGTTCGGCTGGTATCTGAGTTCCTACCCAAGGCGCTCGGCGACCTCTCAAACCTTGACTACAGATCCGGGATGACCCTCGCGAGCATGCACGCGGGGCTCGCATTCTCAAATGCAAGCCTCGGTGTGATTCACGCCCTCTCGCACAGCCTTGGAGGTCTACTGGACCTGCCTCACGGGGAGTGCAACTCGCTTCTGCTGTCGTACGGGGTCAAGATTAACTACTCCGCAGCGCCCGAGCGGTACGCTCGGATCCTGGACGCTCTGGCTGGGGAGAGAGCGCGCTCTCACGACCCATTATCAGAACTGCTCGCACGTATCGCAGATCTGAGAGAGGAGGCCGGCATTCCGGGGAGGCTGAGGGAGCTCGGCCTTGAGGAAGAAAGCATTCCAACTCTGGCCGGGACAGCTGCGAAAGACCCTTGTATGCTGACGAACCCCCTCCCCCTGGGGCCTTCGGATCTGGAGGCTCTGTTGCGCGATGCCTTTTAACGGTGACGACTCCGAGTTCCTGGCCCTAATGGGGCTGGGGGCAAAATCGGCAAAGAAGAGCCACTATCCGGAGCTCAGAAGACGCCTCTTTGAGCTGGAGAGAGTTAGCGACGTTCTGGATCATGCTGGAGACGCGATCTTTCTTATCTCTCTTCCCGACGGGACCGTAGAGTTCAGCAACAAGGCCGCCCTCGGGCTCCTAGGGTTGGAGCGAACCACTGGGAAAAGAAAACTATGGGAGTACCTAAAGGCCCCGGACGGCGGCACCGTCACCCTGACTTCGCTCTTTCACTCCTCGACTCCAGGGGAGAGACGCGAGATAATCTCTCTGCTCACTCTCAGAGGAACACGCCGGTACGAGGCATCTTTTCAGAGCGTCGCCAAGGGGGCGCGAAGACTCGGCACGCTCATACTCCGGGATCATGAAGAGCGGATTTCAGCCGAGGAAAAGCTGGCCAAGACCCTGAAGACAGTCGACGAGGAGAGGATCAGGACCGTCAGCCTCACCGCCTCTCTTGTCGAGATGAAGGACTCGTACACCGGACGGAACCAGCGCGGCGTCGCCAGTCTAGCAAGGGAGATCGGATCGCAGCTTGGCCTGCCGAATGACGAGATAGACGACCTGGCGACTGCCTCGCTGCTCCACGACGTGGGGATGATGGGAATACCTACTGAGGTCCTTTGCATACCAGGCCCGTTGCGCCCTGTGGACAGGCGGCTGATGCAGGAGCATCCGGAAATAGGCAGGAATCTGCTGGCCAGGGAGGGATTCTCCGAGCCGATACTGGATGGCGCCCTGCGCCATCACGAAAGAATGGACGGCAGCGGCTACCCCGGCGGCCTCAGAGGTGAGGACATACCGTTCATTGCAAGGGTGATAGGGCTCGCCGACGTTGTCGAGGCCATGATGAACCACCGTCCGTACCGCCCTGCCCACTCAAGAGAAAGCACCATGAGAGAGCTCGCGGAGGGGCGCGGCTCTCTTTACGATCCGACGGTTACAGACATCTGCCTATCCCTGCTGGAGGACGGGTTCTCCTTCTCCGAGGAGGACAGCCTCCCTCATCCTAGTGCGCGCTGACCTCGAAAACCAGATCCAGCCTTGTAAGCTTGAAAAGCTCCTCGACCATACCGCGAAGACCAGTTACACTCATCTTGCCGCCCTTCTGAAGGCATCTCTTATGAATCGAGATGAGCACACCCAACCCCGAGCTGTCGATATAGTCCAGGCCGTGCAGATCCAGGGTCAAGTTCGATACCCCTTCGTCAAGAAGCGTGATCAGTTTCTCCCTGACCACAGCCGAGTCCTCGACGTACATACTGCCAATTACACCAACCCTGGCACTGCTCCCAGTCCTGTTGATATCCAGCTTCATAAACAATCACCGTCTTTCATAGAAATAAAAAATACCAGTCCGAGGCAATAAAAAACCCTGCGCCCAAAGCTAAACTAGATATGCCTCGTCACCTGCGGAGACGCGTCCTTCCTCTATCACTCGAAGAAAAAAACCGACCGTCGGCAGAAGACACCAACCCCGATAGTCGTATGAGTGCGGCTCTCCTGGCTTCTTGCCCTTCTCGACAACCTCAAGAACCGCGGACTCGCCCAGCGCTACCCGCACACCAGGAGCCATGTCCGCGGGCAGGCCCTCGATGATCAGGTTTTCTGCCAGCGATCCTGCGGGAAATGGGAACCCCGCCTCAAGCTCCGCCTTCCGTATGTCCTCGGCGCGCAGCAGGCTTACCTCTCTCTCCGTCACTCCTAAATG
>JBAYOX010000129.1:0-5507 GCA_041678025.1 Aminobacteriaceae bacterium | reverse complement strand
AGCATCAGCAGTGTGCCGTCCGGTATCCGTATCCCGGCCGCCTCCGCTATGAACTCGGTAGACCTGCCGACCGTGCGCGGGTTCATCCCCCCCGATGGGGTGAAGATCGCCCGAGCCACCTTCGCCGCGTCCTCCTCCGGCAGAAAGTACGCCCCCTGCCTGACGAACTCCTCCCTGACGTCCCCCTCGATGCACGACTCCACAACAACGGACTGCTCCGAGGCGCATATCGTGCTGTAGTCGAACGTCTTGCTCGAAATTATCCTGCGCACTGCCGTCGGAATATCCGCCGACCTCTCTATGAAGGCGGGGGTGTTCCCCGGCCCGACCCCTATAGCCGGAGTGCCGGAGCTGTACGCCGCCCTGACCATGTCCGACCCGCCCGTGGCCAGTATCAGCGCCACTCCGGGCGATTTCATCAGCTCCTCCGTACCCTCCCGGGTGACGATGCTCATGCAGCCGAACACCCCTTCGGGGCCTCCTGCGGATACGACGGCCTCCGACATCAGGCGCGTCGTCTCCTTGATACACTCTTTTGCGCTCGGGTGCGGGGAGAAAACGATCGAGTTCCCCGCCTTCAGCGCGATCATGCCCTTGAAAATCGCAGTCGAAGTCGGGTTGGTACAGGGGATAAGCCCCGCGATGACCCCGACCGGAACCGCCACCTCGAAGATCTTCTTGACCGGGTCCTCCCTGACTATCCCGACGGTATCGAGGTCCTTTATCGACTCGTAGACCGTGCGCGCCGCGAAAATGTTCTTCAGCGTCTTGTCCGCGGTCTTGCCGAAGCCCGTCTCCTCGTGCGCCATCAGGCCCAGGCGCTCCGCATTTCTGAAGGATACCTCGGCCACGGCGGCCACAAGCTCGTCGATCTTCTCCTGGCTCAGGGTCGCCAGGCACTTCTGCGCCTCCCCCGCCACCGCCACCAGGTCGCGCGCCTCCTGCACGGAGAGCAGATCCCGGTCGTTCAGCCGCGTCATTCCCCCTCACCCCCGGAGGACTCGAAGAATGCGGTCAACTCCCTGATGAGATCGGATTTTCCAGCGAAGCGGATCTCTTTTTTCGTCAAAGACCTCAACCCCGCGTTCCTCGCCAGCCGTCGAAGCTCCATGACGGTCAGGCTGTCAAGCCCGGCGATATCTCCGCTCCAGCCTGCGTTGCCTCCGTCGTCCTCTTCGTTCTCTTCGTCCTGTTCGTCGTCCGGCTCATCCTCCTCGGCCGGGGTTACGACTTCCTCTTCCCGGCACTCCGGCTCGCCGCATGAATCGGGAGCTGCGTCCCCGCAGGTATCGTCCGTGGAGGCACGCCCCCCGGTGTGACCGCGTCCACGCCCGATCATGACGAAAACCTCGGGCGTCAGACGAGGTATGACGTGCGAGGAACAGTTGCGCCCCAATCTGCTCAAAGACGCGACGGCAGCATCCACTGCGGAGCGCACAGCCGCCACATCTCCTACGATGAGCACGGTTATCAGCCCCGCGCCCACCTTGCTTATCCGCAGAAGCGACACGGAGGCAGCCTTGAGCGCCGCGTCCGCCGCCTCGATCGCGCCGAGCATCCCGCGGACCTCGATCATACCCAGAGCCCTGTTCTCCATGAAGAGACTCACCGCCCTTGCAGCCGCACCCGCTCAACGGGGTCGGCATATTTCGTTGACAGCGGTTCTAGTACAGAACCGGGTTCTCCGCCACAAAGACCACCGCCTGAGCGAACGCATCGCAGGCGGCCTTGCATGCAGATTGAGAGCCGGTCAGCAGTCCCCCTCCGAAGTTCGTCTCCGAGGGGGGTCCGTAGAACGAGACCAGCCTCACGTCGGCCGCCTTCAGCGCCGCGTCCAGTGCGTACATGGCCTCCAGCGGCGGCGCGATCAGATAGGCTATCGCGTCGCCCTCGTTGACTCCGGCCGATTTCGACAGGTAGCTGCCCGTGCGCGAGATGCAGTGCGCGTAGTACGGAATGGAGTCGTCTTCGTTGGCCGAGATGAACCACGCGTCGTTCTCGACGAAGTCCGCTACAGCGTTCAGACCGCTGCGCACCTCCGCCGGATTAGGCCCGGCTATTATGCCGATAATCTCACCTGCGAGCTTGGTGTTCGCGTTCGCCGCCCCCGCATAGAAAGACTTCGCGTAGACCACCTCGACATCGGCCTTTTTCGTCGCCTCGTCCAGCGCGGTGTACACCACGTCGTCGCTGTCGGCCGTTACCATGCCGATGCTCCGCTGATCCGGCCGCAGATTCAGCGACGCAGCCATCTCCGGATTGACATTGGGGATGATCTTCACGCTCAAAAGCGTTGCCTTCAAGGGATCGCCCTTCATTTCATCTTCCCTCCCGACAGAAAAAATAACCTTAGAGTTTCAGGTCGATGCCGCTGACTTTCTTCTCGAGCATCAGCTTGATAATATCCGCGATGTAGCCACCGGCCTCGACGGCCGGGGTACCTCCGGCGTGGATGTTCGACACCACAGTGCGCTTGGCCTCCGGCATCCCCACTGTGGCCTTGTACGCGATGTAGGCGGACATGCTCTCGGCCGTTACCAGCCCCGGTCGCTCGCCGATCAGGGTGCAGACGACGTCCGCTCCCGTGACCTCCGAGACGACGTCCATCGCCGGCACTCGTCCGTACCTGACGAAGAAGGGCTTGGCGATCTTGATTCCATGCCTCTCCAGCCCCTGCTCCATCGTCTTCAGCGTGTCCATGGAGTTCGTCATCACCGCGGTGGAGCTGAGCCCGTCGGCCACGTAGACAACGACCTTCGGCGACTGCCCGGCTATGCGCTTTATCGCCTCCCTGGCCTCGGCGCCAAACTGCCTGCCCATGTCCGGCCTGGTGAGGAACTGATCCTTGCTTGTACACTCCGTCTGGACCGTCTCCAGCCTGTTGGCCTCCAGGAACTCGTCGCTTACGTCGGTGAAGACAGCGTCCTGGGCGGCCGCATGGTCGGCCCGGAAGCGAAGTAGCGTCTCCGTCATGTACCTCGGGCCAGCACGCCACACCCCGATGCGCGACGGCGTGGTGAGCTTCATCGCCATCAGCGCCTCCCTGTTCGCAGGCTCCGGCACGAGGCAGTGCCTTCTGAGGTCGATCTCCGTGAGGTCGGGAAGACATCCCCCATCGTCGCAGGAAAGAGGCGCGGGCGCGGCTGCCGTGACCTTGGGCGAGGTGCCGCCCTGAGCGCTCATCTCAGTCAGTATCTGCTGGACCATTTGCTTAATTTCAAGTTCGCTAACCATAACTTCACCCCGCTATCAGGCAAAAATGGACGCGTCGCCGGCCTTCTTCGTCAGCTTGCCGTCCTCCATCAGGCCCATCTTCTCGAGCCATTTCTCGAAGGGCGCGATCGGACGGACGCCCAGAAGCTGGCGCAGAGCCGCCGCCTCGTGATAGCCCGTGCACTGGTAGTTGAGCATCGGGTCGTCTCCGTGGGGGACCCCCATGAAGTAGTTGCAGCCCGAGGCCGTCAGAAGCACGGCCAGGTTCTCTATGTCGTTCTGGTCGGCCTTCATGTGGTTCGTGTAGCAGGCGTCGCAGCCCATTGAGATGCCGGTGAGCTTCCCCATGAAGTGATCCTCCAACCCCGCCCGTATGACCTGGCGGCTGTCGTACAGATACTCCGGCCCGATGAAGCCCACAACGGTGTTCACCATGAACGGCTTGAATCGCTTGCCGAAGCCGTATGTGCGTGCCTCCAGCGTGACCTGATCGGCCCCGAAGTGCGCGTCCGACGACAGCTCCGCTCCCTGCCCCGTCTCGAAGTACATATAGTTGGGCCCCGAGCCCGTACCCTGCTTGTCGGCCAGGTCGTTGGCCTCCGCTATCAGGTCCGCAGAGATGGCGAAGGCCTCGTTCCCCTTCTGGGAGCCGGATATGCTCTGGAATATACAGTCCGTCGGAGCCCCCTGCCTGACCGCCTCCATCTGAGTGGTCACGTGAGCCAGCGTGCAGATCTGAGTGGGAATCTCGAACCTCTCCTTTATCTCCTGGAACTTGAAGAGGATCTTCTTTATATTGTCAACTGTATCGTCCACCGGGTTCAACCCTATCACCGCATCACCCACCCCGTAGGAGAGGGCCTCGTACACAGCCGCTGTCACCCCGTCGACGTCGTCTGTCGGATGGTTGGGCTGGCAGCGTGCGGCGAGAGTGCCGGGTAGCCCGATAGTCGTGTTGCAACGAGCCTGGATGCGGATCTTGCTGGCGCCGTAGACCAGGTCCATGTTGGTCATCAGCTTGGCAACTCCAGCCACCACCTCGCTTGTCAGGCCGCGGGCGGCCCTCTTTATCTGCTCGCTTGAGGTCTCGTTCGACAGAATCCACTCGCGCAGTTCGGCGATGGTCCACCCCGACACCTCGTTGTAGATATTCTCGTTGACGTCGTCCTGAATTACACGGGTGACTTCGTCCTGCTCATACGGGATCACCGGATTGTTTCGGAGATCCGCCACAGTAAGGTTGGCCAGAACGTGCTTGGCCGCTATCCTCTCCTCCATCGAATCCGCGATTATCCCGGCAAGGCGGTCGCCGGACTTCTCCTCGTTCGCCTTGGCGAGAACCTCCTTGACATCCTTGAACTGGTACGTTCGGCCAAAGAGTTTTGTTTTGAGGTTCACCGTCTTTTCACCTCCAGAATGATTTCATACGCCCTCTCCCGCGCGGGCGTCACCGTCGCCAGAAACTTTTCCATACGCTGTCGGGACCACCTCCACTTCCGTGCGATACAACCTTCGCCCCGTCCGAAGTGCGTCTGGAAAAAACAAATAAGGCCCGGGGCGCGTTGCGTCCTCGCCGTATTGCGGCGTTCCACGCAAAGTGCCCCAGGCCTCGTAAGGCGTTCATGCTTGATGGGTGCGACCGGTCTCCTGGCTTGCCTTCATCCTTGGCCGCTCCTTCCCGGAGAGTGCTCCTCCGGTGGACTTCCGCAGCCTCGTCAGGCCTACAGTGGCGGGCCCGCACCGGATTTTGACCGGCTTCCCGAGCATCGCACCCGTCAGAAAATGCCCTGTCGAAAAAGACATCGACTCAAGAGAGACTACATGATGAAGATAAGCGTGTCAATCTAATTTTCCAAAGTCTTTTAAAGTCGCCCCTTTTACGTCTTTTATCCATTATTATATATTCATTACCATCTGACAATCCAATGGGACAGGTGGAAACCTGACGGTAAAGGCTCCTGAACACGATTGCGATTGAAGGTGGATGAACGCAAAGTCCGCAAATTGATATAATACGCTATACGTACTACGTATGTGGTGGGTGGAGTTCGATCCCTCAGTGGGGAGCGAGATCCGAAAGACTCGTCCGGCTGTTATCGTAAGCAATGATGCGTATGAAGACGTACATGCCGCTTAAAGCACCTCGTTCAGGATAACACAAATCCGACACATCGCCTGAAAAAACCTGGAGCCCATGGCGTAGCGAACCAAAGTACGGCGATCAATCGTTCCTCTCAAGAAAAGCCCGCAGTTCGGGGGAGAGAAAGGAGCGCAGAAGAACCGTAATCTGTTTT
>JBAYOX010000128.1:0-5516 GCA_041678025.1 Aminobacteriaceae bacterium | reverse complement strand
GCCCAACCTGTCGTTCTTTTTCATCCAGTTATGAGCCTGCGGATTCCCGGCACCAAAGCCCATTTCCGCGAACTGCTTGCTTCCCTTGAAGCTTAGAAGTTCCTCGTAAAGAGCTCTGGCCTCGGCAACTGCTTCCTGCTCGTTGCTGAATGCGAAGCCTATGTTTCCGCAGAACGACGCACCAACAAACAGCAGCAGTATCAGTATTGCAAACCTCCAGCTGGTTCTTCTCATTTCCAATACCCCCTTCGTCATGAAAGCGCTGCTACCACTCCGATCAGATGGCAACCTTTTCCTCTGGACCTCTGATAATACCCTTCACGAGCAACCTACCGTCTAGAAACGCCACAACAACGCTACCTGACACTCATTCAAGGAGGGCTGGTGTGGGTTGTATTTGCCCAAAAGAAAGCCCTCGTCCACAGCTTGCAACCCTGACTGAGAATATCTCCTCGTTCAACCGCCATAATGCGAGTAATGGACTGGCAAATAATACCGCCTTATGCTATTTTGTTTCAACAGTACCGCGTATTTTCACTTTGCAGAGCAAGTGGTCGCATGTTGAAATAACTATCCGTCTTTTTCGTCCTGATAATGGGCACGTCAGTTACAGCGGTTGTGCAGGTTAAGTATGTGACGGTCGTCGGAGGCGGAACGAGGGATGGCTTTCCTGGCATAATGCCTACGGCGCTGAAGTGTTCCGTTTGGTCCTCTCTACCCTCGACGGCATAATCTACTGACTCGCGGGGGGGTGGCTGAAACACGGCCTTGAGCGTTGGGCTTGCGCCGATACTGATGGCGGTGCCTCTGCTTCTTATATCAAGGAAGTCAAGGAGATTATAAACGACACAGTTCCTGCTTGGCCGTGAACGCGCTTGTCGTCGTTATTTCATGCTTTTGACAGAGGAGTGGAGACCATGAAAAGAATTTGTCGCCTGCCCATTCTCGTGATATTCGCGTTGAGTCTCTGTTTTTCGGCGAACCCTCTCGCCGCAGGTGAGAGGATAACGGACTTTGTAGTTCTCGCCGAGATTGGCGACGATGCCTCTCTTGCGGTAACGGAGCGAATCTCTCTCATAGCCGAGGGAAACGAGATCAAAAGAGGGATAATCCGGTCCATCCCCACCGACTTCACCGACGGCGAAGGGACGAGGCGCAGAGCACCGCTGGAGCTAATCTCCGCCCTGCTGGATGGTTATCCTACGGAGGTCCAGGTCAGCAGGGTGGGGGAGCGGATGGAATTTCGGCTCGGAGACCCGGATCAACTGCTTCCCCATGGTGCGCATACGTTTGAAATCACATACCGGACAACGGGACAGCTGGGTTTCTTCGCAAAACACGACGAGCTCTACTGGAACGTCACCGGCGACGACTGGTCCTTCGTCATAGAACAGGCGTCTATCAGAGCAAGGCTTCCCGGGAGGGAGTACGGCGAGGGCTTTTCCTCGGTAGAGTTCTACACCGGCAGGCCCGGGGAGAAGGGGCAGGATGCGAGGGTGCTTCCGAACGGAACAGTAGAATCCTCGGTTCCTATTGATCCGGGTTCCGGACTAACTGTGGTTTACACCTGGCCTAAAGGCATAGTCTCCCCTCCCGCTGAACCGGCTCCCCCCGTGGAGTTCTTCGGTAGAGGGACTTACAGGGCGATACACCTGGGAATGCCTCTTCTGCTGCTGGCGGTCATGCTTATCCTCTGGTGGAAGTGGGGGCGGGACCCGGCATCCAGGCCCGTGATACCGATGTTCGCCCCTCCGGAGGGAGTCGAGGCCGGATTTGCCCGTTATGTGAAAACCATGCTGATCGACGACAGATCCTTCGCCGCAATGATCCTCGGAATTGCGGTGAAGGGTGCCATTTCCATACAAGAGACCGGTTTCACCCCTGGAGACATTGCCGCGGCCCGGACTATGCCGGCCGGGGCTGAATCCGCACTGAAGCTGCTGTCGAAGTTCGCCGGAAAATCATTCAGATTGAAACTCGACCGGGATAGGATGAATGACGCAGGGTTGACGGAGGAGGAGAGGAGGATCACGGAGGACCTTTTCGGTGCCACACGGAGGGAGATCCATCTTTCGACCGCAGACGCGCCCGTCCTCGTTGGTGCCTTCAATCGAATGGCCGAGGGCTTCAAGCTGAGAGGCAAATCCCTTCTCTCCACCAACCTGGGAAAGTGGTTAATAGGAGTGGGTCTCTTTGAGATCTACGCCGCGTCGCTCTTTGTATTGACCATCACCACAGGCTACGTTCGAGCTGAGCCCGTAATAGCGTTTTTAGCCGGTCCCTTTCTACTGGTTCCTCTATCGATTCCCGTCGCCACCGGCAAAGGGCGCTTTATGTCGAAGTTTATTCTGCGTTTCCTTTCCCCCGGGATGTTCCTGTTATCCGCCGTCCTGATTGCAGTCGGCGGCCTGTCGGAGCAGGGCCACGCGGATGCGATAGCCCTGTTGGGGCCCGTTCTCTCCGTGGCGCTTCTTCTTGTCTTCAAAAACCTTCTGAAGGTGCGCACGGAGGAGGGAGCTCGCCTCAACGAGAGCATCGAAGGACTTCGAATGTTCATGACTGCGGCGGAGAAACATAGGCTGGAGTCGGCCCCTGACGAGACGCCCGAACTCTTCGAAAAGCTGCTGCCCTATGCCTTCGCGCTCGACGTCGCCGAGACCTGGGCTAACCGCTTCCAGAACGTCCTGGTGTCCGCCGGGTACAGCCCCTCGTGGTACAGTGGCGATCTGAACGCCTTCACAACCGCGGCTGGCGTTGCTGCGTTCGCATCCGGATTCTCAGGTGCCGTCTCCTCGGAGACGCGGCAGTCCGGCAGCGGCGGCGGCGGATCCTCCGGCGGAGGCGGGGGAGGCGGTGGCGGCAGGGGATGGTGATGAAAGCGGCGGCCGTCTTCGGTCTTATGCGAAACGCCAAGGACGTAAAGTCCTGAGCAGACAGCGGCGTACATGTTGGTTCCGGAGGTATTGCCTCAACAGGGCAGGTGCAAAAAATGCATGAGATTCAGGAGCTGATAACCGCCTTGTTAAGCAAGGATGCGGATTATGCGTACGAGTGCCTCGGGCAGCTAGAGGCGCTGAGTGCGTCTTCGAATGCGGTGTACGAACACTTCGACGCGTTTCTGGATATGCTCGATCACGAGAGCTCCTACGTCCGAACGCGGGGCTTCATTATGATCGCTTCTAACGCGCGATGGGACGAGGACTGCAAAGTCGAAAATAACATCGACAGCATACTGAAAATTCTCTGCGACCCGAAGCCCATTGCCGCGAGGCAGGCCATCAAACGGACACCCGATCTTGCCAGTTGCAAGCCAAACTTAAAGCCGGACATACTCAGGGCTCTTAAAAGAGCTCTCAATACGAGCCGCCCTGAAAGCATGCAAAACCTCGTTAGAAAGGACACATCCCTTGCAATCGAGAGGATAAACAGATGTTCGTAGCCGGTCTGGTGATAAGGAGGAACTATGAATCAGCAGACGCAACCGCCGCAGAGAACACACCATTTCTACATCTCCATAGTCAAGACCCTCTTCCAGCATCCGGAGCACGAGGTTGTGCTGGCGGAGGAGCCGATCAGAGTGAAAGAGGCGGTGCGCTACGGCCTCAGCCCGATCTTGCTGTACGGACTGACCGTCGCGGGATTGCCCATTCGATGGATGACCTTCACATCTGTGGACGACCGCAGGCCCCTTGAGGAGTTTTTGCTCAAGGGATGGCGCGCCGCCAAGGGATTGCGCGGTCTGCCGGACGTTCTGCACATAAACCGTCACCTGGCGGCAGCGGCCCCCGGACTTGCGGACGAGATGGCGAAGATCGGGGTCCGCGTCGACGTGCCCGCACACGGGGATCAGTCGCTTCCGGGTTCGTTGCGCTCGGCCCAGGACAACTGCGTGTGGCTACCGAGGCTTTACGCCGGCAAGTGCGGCCCCGGCTCCACGTCGATCGAGAACCTCCGCCGGTATGCTCAGGAAGAGAGCAAAAGTAATACCGACGAAGGGTATAGAAGGCATGTCGACAGGAAGACCGCCGAAGGAATCGACCTATGGCTGGCTTTACCAGTCCGGGAGATGCCCCGGAAAGGCACCGTTTCGAGGGTCGACTGGGAACCCGGCCCATGGTTGCACTCCTGGGAGGCCTCCTTGCCGCCCGAACGCCCCAGATACCTGTCCCGTGACGAGAGCTACCCGTATTCATGGCTACTGACCGACTACACGCCTTCGGTATCGGTGGCCGAGTCCGATGGCCTGGTTTATGATTATTACGATGACTGTCTCTTCGATTTCGTCAGGGATCTCGTCGACTGCTGGCCCAATTTGCCGGCTGAGATAGCGAGGAGCGCCGGGATAACACTGCGGGAGCTTCAGTGGTTCATGGCGGAGAAGGCCTCTCTGGAAGATCGGAAGCGCATCGCGCTGATGGACCTGCTGGGAATCGAGTACGATGAAGAAGAGGACATGTATGTCTATGTCGGGCCCTACGTCCTCGTGGCCCGCAAGCAGGCCGCACTGAAGGAGATCTATGAGGTCATCACGGAAGGATGGGACGCCGCCCTGTGCGAGATCGTCCCCGCCAGCGGCGAGGCGGACCCAAGCTGGCGGTACTTTTCGATAAACTCATTCGGAGAGCCCCTGAGCTTCGTTATGGCACCGCGTGGCGAGACAATCACGGACAGACTGCCCGACGTGCTTGTGAACTATTCCGGCATCGCCTACGTGCCCCGGAGCCTGTACAAGGACATCGTCGCAACATGCGCACGTGCCAGCCACGAGCCCACCGCGAACATCCGCGAGATGAGGAAGTTCGCCCTGCGCCATCAGGACCACTGGGAGGACGCCGAATGGTGGCCGGAGTAGCAAAGGGCGCGTACGCGTCGTTGAACCCGTTTTACGGCTTGATAAAATACTATTTATTAGTATAATTCCATGCGATGGAAAGTCTTTTGTCCAGAAAGAACGACGCAATCAAAGCGCTTAATGACTCGGGCATTCCTTTTACCTTTGAAAGCGGAGAGGAAGATGAGGAGAGAATTCCTTGGCGGGATGCGTTCCTCTGCTCCAAAGAGGCTGTCCCAGGGCTGGTGCTAGCGGGGCAGAGGAAAAAGAATTCGATGACGCAGACTGCTCTTTCCGCTGTCACCGGCATTCCTCAGCGCCACATCTCGGAGATGGAAAACGGGAAGCGCCCCATAGGGAGAGAGAACGCAAAAAAACTGGCTTGCGCTATTGGGGTCAATTATCACTCGCTTCTATAGAGAATCTTGCGAAAACGTCGATGCTCAAATGCCTAAAGCCGTTGCAACATCCGATAGGATAGCGGGCCATGATGGCGGTTGATCGTGCCTTACCCGGCACCGCTGTTGAAAGAGCACGGTTTCGACAACGTGCAAGTTTTAACGCCTGACGAGTTCCTGACTCTGTGGTCTCGTCTCGTCGAGGATCGATACCCATGTAACAGAACCCTACGTGCATCTCCGTTGTAGGGCCCTCACCCGAGCAGACGCTCATATATCTCCCTGTC
>JBAYOX010000127.1:0-5518 GCA_041678025.1 Aminobacteriaceae bacterium | reverse complement strand
GACGTCTTTCCGACGTAGAGTTTGAACTTGTCAAAACCCACCCTCGCTCCAGTTACGAGATACTGCGGGGGATAGAATTCCCGTGGCCCGTGGCCGAGATTGCGCTTCAGCACCACGAGAGAGTGGATGGCTCAGGCTATCCAGGCGGCCTGAAGGGAACGGACATTCTGCTTGAAGCAAGGATACTGGCTGTTGCGGATGTAGTTGAGGCCATGGCCTCTCACAGACCGTACCGTCCGGCTCCGGGCGTTCAGGAGGCAATTGAAGAGATCTGTTCAAAGAGGAACTCCCTGTACGACCCGGAGGTAGTGGATGCCTGCCTGTCGGTTCTTGATGAGAGGCCGGAGATCTTGGCGGACGATTAAAGACCCGCAGCAACTTTGGATTGATGAGTTGACATATGCACGAGACGGATGTAAGATAGACCTAACAAAAGGGTCAGGGTTGTAATAAGCTCTGAGGAGTTGATGAGAATGCCGGTTTCATCCCGAATCGAGGACTATCTGGAGGCGATATTCGCCATTGAGGTCTCCGGAAAAGAGGCCACAATTACAGATCTGGCGGGAGCGCTCAGGGTGACGAAGGCGACTGCGGTTTCGGCTGTCCGTCGGCTTGTGGAGGCTTCCTTCGCAACTCAGGAGAGATACGGCACACCGTCGCTGACCGACGAGGGGAGGAAGCGGGCCCTTGAGATTTTTCGTAGACACGAGCATCTTACGTTCCTCTTTCACGAGGTCCTTGGTTTCGAACCGGAACGGGCCATGTCCCTGGCGTGCGTCATGGAACACGAGCTGGACGAGGAGTCGGAAAGGCGTATTCTCGGTTTTGTGGATTACATAGTCGAAGCCCGCAGAGAGGGGTGTTCCTGGGTTAACGAGCTTCTTTCGGCCATGGGGGACGAGAGGAGATTCCCAAGGCCCCTTACAATGCTCGACGATGGGGGATGCGGGGTGGTGGCCCGCGTAACGGCGGGAGGGTTTCTTCGCCAGAGTCTTTTTGACGCGGGTTTTGTCCCCGGCGCGGAGGTTTGCCGGTTGGGAATGGCGAAGCGGGGGGACGAGCTTCTTTTGGCAGTGGACGGCGATCAGAGGAAGCTGTGCAAAAAAGAGGCCGTGTCGGTGTGGATCTGTCCCGTGGCCGAGAAAGGAGAGGGTGGAGATGTGTCCGATTAACGTGGTTGAGGATGGCTCCGAGGTGACTGTGGCCCGCATCGCGGGCGGTGGGGAGTGCTCGCGTCGCCTGTCCGAGCTGGGGATCGTTCCGGGCGCGAGGATACAGGTAGTGCAGAACGGCGGAGGGCCAATCCTTCTCAAGGTCGGCGAGTCCCGCTTTGCCATAGGCCAGGGCATGGCCTTGAAGGTCTTGGTCGACGGCAGCTGCTAAGAAAGCGCCGGACGTAGAGTGTCGGCTCTTTTTTTGCGCTGCTGGTAAGTTAGATTTATATAACATAATTCGGGGGGAATCAAAAATGGCCATATCGTACAGTGGTTGCGGCAGTGGAAAAGAGAGGGCTTTGAGCTCTCTTGAAATTGGTGAGGGCGGAGTGGTGTCCAAGATAGCGGCCGAAGGAGGGCTGAAGCGTCGCATCCTGGAGATGGGGCTGGTGCCGGGGACGCAGATTCGGATGGAGAGGAAGGCGCCGTTGAATGATCCGATCTCGGTCTGGTTCAGGGGGTACGAGCTGAGCCTCAGGGTTGACGAGGCTGATGCGGTGCTGATACGTCCTTCCGGGTGCGCGGGGTGCTCTCGATGAGTAAGACCATCGCGCTTGCGGGAAATCCTAATACGGGAAAGACCAGTCTCTTCAATGAGCTTACAGGCTCGAATCAGCATGTGGGGAACTGGCCCGGCGTCACGGTCGAGCGCAAGGAGGGGCGTTTCCGTTTCTCCGGCACGGAGGTGGTCGTCGTGGATCTTCCCGGCACTTACAGTCTGGGTGCGGCCTCCCTTGATGAGCAGATAGCGGCGGATTATCTACTCGCAAGGGAGGATCGCCCAGATCTGGCAGTCGTTGTAGCAGATGCCTCCAACATCGAGCGAAGTCTGTATCTAGCGGTCCAGGTGCTTGAGACGGGAATTCCTCTGGTGCTCGCCCTCAATATGATGGATATGGCGGCCGACAAGGGGATAACGATCGATCTGGAGAAACTTTCTTCTCTCATGGGAGTACCTGTGGTGCCGACGGTGGCAAGAAGGGGAGAGGGCATTGAAAAACTGAAGGAGACGATCGTCGCGAGCCTCGGCCAAGAGAAGCCGCCCCTCTCCTTCTCACTTCCCTACGGAGAGCGGCTCGCCCCTCTGCTGGACGCCCTTGAATCACGCCTGGAGGAGCTGCCTGAGCCTCTGGCAGGGATGAGGTCGCGGACCGCGGCGGTGAGGATAGTCGAGGGAGACTCCGCGATTCTGGCCGCCGTCGAGAGAAGCGGTGTCGCTGATGAGCTTAACTCGCTCGTTGCTGAGATGGGAGGGAAGATAGAGGAGGATCTCGGATACGACCTGCAGACGGCATTGATCGAGAGGCGATGGGGCTTTGTCTCGGGAATAACGGCAGAGTCGTCCAGAAGAGATCTCTCGTTGAAGGCTCGCCTGTCGATCTCCGACAGGATTGACAGGGTGGTGACATCCAGATGGCTGGGGCTGCCGATCTTCATGCTGGTTACCTGGGCCATCTTTTGGCTTACGTACGCAATCGGAGATCCGCTGGTCGAACTGCTTGAGGGGACGTTCGAGGGTTTTGGCGAATGGGGGGGGGAGTTTCTGGCCGGCGCAGGGATCTCCGAGATGGTTTCGTCCTTCGTTCAGGAGGGGCTGATAGGAGGCGTAGGCTCCGTCATAGTTTTCTTCCCGCATATTTTCCTGCTGTTCGCCTTTATCGCTCTTCTGGAGGACTCGGGGTATATGGCGCGCGGCGCATTCGTGATGGACAGGGTGATGCACCTGATGGGACTGCACGGCAAGAGTTTCATCCCCATGCTAATGGGCTTCGGCTGCAACGTTCCTTCCATAATGGCGACGCGAATTCTAGAACAGAGGCGCGACCGGATGATCACGCTTCTGGTGCTGCCCTTCATGAGCTGTTCGGCGCGTCTTCCGGTGTTCGTGCTCTTCTCGGGGGTATTCTTCGGGGAGTACGCTGGCACAGCGGTCTTCTCTCTGTACGTCATAGGAATAGTCGTTGCGGTGCTGTCGGGCAAGGTGCTCGGATCGACATTGTTCAAAGGAGAGTCGTCGCAGCTTGTGATGGAGCTGCCCCCTTATCATGTACCGTCGCCTTTGATGGTGCTTCGTCACGCCTGGGAGAGAGGCTTCCTCTTTCTGCGTAAGGCGGGTACTTTCATTCTACTCTCAGTGGCGGCCGTGTGGGTGTTGGCCAGCTTCCCCGCAGGGGTGGAGTACGCATCGACCGAGAGCTTCGTCGGACGCATCGGGCAGATGCTTGCTCCTCTTCTTGCGCCCGCAGGGTTCGGCTTCTGGCAGGCGGCAGTGGCCCTCCTCTTCGGATTTCTCGCAAAAGAGGTGGTTGTCGGGACGTTGGGTGCCCTTCTTGGCGCAGGAGAGGCAGGGTTGGCCGCCGGTCTGCCCGCTCTCTTCTCTCCCCTGTCTGCCTACGCCTTTTTGATCATGACGCTACTGTACGTCCCGTGTGTCGCCGTGGTCGCCGCTTTCCGAAAGGAGACGGGGAGTTGGGGATGGACACTGTTCATGGTCGCCTATACAACTCTGATGGGATACGGCGGGGCTGTGCTGGTATTCCAGGTGGGGAGGCTTCTGGGCCTGGGCTAGATCCTCTCACCATCAGCAATTTTACTGAAATATGGCGCTGCGGGCTCCCCTTTCTTAATATGCGGAGCCCGCAGTCTTTCCATTATGGTACAATACGCAAAGTCCGAAAACCGGGGTCTTTCTTGTGATTGCGTCATGGCTGGATCGTTGCGGGCGGGAGGGATGAATCCATGCCTTTCAATTTCTCACCGGTTTCCCTTGAAAGAGCTGAAGAGTACGCGAGGCTCTTCTCGCTCTCCCACCGAAAATCCTCTTGGTATTCTCCCGGCAGCCTGTGGGGCTGGCGGAATGTGTACGGACTCGAATGGGCGTTTGAGGACGGATTATGCTGGATCCGCGCTCGTGGCGGTGTCTTCTGGGCACCAGTGGGCGATTGGAGAGAGATCGGATGGGGGGAGCTTCTCCATCGCAGATTCCCCGAGGGCGTGACGTTGCATTACGTTCCCGATGGCCTCTGCGACATGCTTAAGGAAATCCCGGAGGGCGGGGTGGAGTCGCGGGAAGACCGATCGCAGTGGGAGTACGTTCACTCCGTACGTGAGCTTGTAGAGCTCAAGGGGAATAGATACCTTCAGAAAAGGAGTCACTTCAACCAGTTTGTCCGCAGGTACCGATTCACCTACAGCTCCCTGTCGGGTGACGCCATCGGCTCGGTGGTCGAAGGGCAGGATATCTGGATGAGGGAGCAGACGAGTTCTCCGTCTCTTGAGATGGAGGACAGGGCAATCCGAGAGCTTGTCTCTCAAAAACACGGAATTTCCGGACTGCTGGCGGGCGCTATAGAGGTGGACGGCTCTATGATAGCCTATACTGTAGGAGAGGCCATAGACGAGGATACTGTAGTCATTCATTTTGAGAAGGCGTTAAGGCGGTTCAATGGAGCATACCAGGCGATCAACAGGCTGTTTTTAAAGAACACCGCGAGCTCTTTTCTGTTGGTGAACCGTGAGGAGGATATGGGAGACGAAGGGATGCGGGTTGCAAAGATGTCCTACCACCCGGTGGATTATATAAAGAAGTGCGTTCTGCTGTGGTCACCCAGATGAAGCGTTTCACCTTTTTTGCCGAAAGTAAGGGTTTTACTCTTGTGGAGGTACTGGTTGCGGTGGCGCTCTTTGGAGTCATCGCCGCTATTGCGTTCGCGCCAATGGTGGCCGTGGTACGCCGCTTCGAGGACGTCAGGCTTGAGGAGGCGAACGAACAGCGTATGGAGTACTTCTTCAGGCGTGTGGTGAATGATCTTCGCTCGTCACCCAGCGAGATCGCGGAAGAATCGGCGGTTGTCCTGACGCACAGGGATATGCTGGGGGGGGCCGCGGACGACCGTCTCGCTTTCTGGACCGATAGAGATGGGGAGGCTGGTGTCAGAGCCTTCAAGCTGGTACAAAGAGGAGTGGGGTGGACCGGTGAACAGGGAATATTCCGCTGGGTGTTGCCCCGTGAGACTCCGGATTCTGTGAACTGGGATATGCTGAACCCTGAGGAGGGAAGCCTCGTCTTCCCCGAGGCCGACTCCCTCAGATTCGGCGTTCTGGAGTTCGACCAGAGCGAGTGGAGCGAAGAGTACTCGGGGAGACGGCCGCGCGGAATAAGCATCGCAGTTAAATCAAAGGGAGAGGAGCACCGTTATGATGACTGGCTTCCTCCCCGCTGATCGCCTCTTTGCAAGGAGAAGCGGGCTCGTGCTTATCTCCGTGTTGCTCGTCTCGGTCTTTCTGGTCTCGGCGACGCTGGG
>JBAYOX010000126.1:0-5524 GCA_041678025.1 Aminobacteriaceae bacterium | reverse complement strand
CAGCCAGCTTGGCGACTTTATCGAGGACAGGGAGCTACCCAACCCCGAGGAGGCGGCCGCCGGGCATCTTCTTCACGAGCAGATAGAGGAGATGCTGAGCGCCCTATCGGAGCGGGAGAGGGAGGTTCTGCACTACCGCTTTGGATTGGAGGACGGTCACTCCTATACCCTTGAGGAGGTGGGGAAGCGCTTTGGCGTCACTCGTGAGCGCATCAGGCAGATAGAGGCCAAGGCCCTTAGAAAGCTGCGCCACCCTAGCAGGGGCAAGAAACTTAAAGATTTCCTCGATTGAGGCTTTCAATCATCCGCACACCCGGATTCCTGCGACAGGGTCCGGGTTTTTTTGCAGGCTCGCCCTTGCTGTTATAATAAGAAAATCCGCACGTTTTTGTGCACAGAAGGGGGTCCCCGTGATGAAGCTTCTGCATCTTACCCTGAGCCTGGCCCCGATGGTACTCTTTCTGTATGTCTATATAAAGCTGCGATCCGCCGTTAGATTTGGGCTGCTATGGTCTTTAGTCTATCTCTCGCTCTCGGTCTTCCTGATCTGGGGCTCGCGCCTGCTGTGGACGGCGAACCTCGAGGCCATCCCCGGCGTCAGAAAGGCGCTTTCATATATGGTCTATCTCGGTTTGGCCTTCTTCTTTCTTCTGTTCACTGCTTTCCTGCTTCTCGATGTTCTGCGTCTGTTCGTCCGTATTCTGGACATGCTGATGTCCTCCTGCTTCGCCGATCTCCTTCCGTCCCCTCGCATGACTGCGATCCTTGCCGTGGTTTTTTCCCTGACGGCCTGCTGCTACGGTTGGATGGAGGCGCTCTCTGTGCGTCCCGTCCATGTTACAGTGCACACCGACAAGCTGGCGCGAGGGGTCGACCGCCTGAGGATAGCCCATATAACCGATGTTCATCTGGGGTGGATTGTTCAGGAGGGCCGCCTTGAGCGCATTCTGAATGTAGTTAAGGCCGCGGAGCCCGACATGCTCGTCTGCACGGGAGATATAGTGGATGGGAACATGGAGGAGAGGGAGGCCGAGGTATCCCTCTTCAGGGGGCTTGACCTTCCCTTCGGAGTGTTCGCTGTCACCGGAAACCACGAGTACCATGCCGGCATCGACCAGGCCGTAGCCTTCATGAGCAGAGCTGGAATGAGGGTGCTCCGGAACGAGGCGGTACGTGCAGGCGGCATAGTCATCGCGGGGGTGGACGACTCCTCGGCCGTACGCCACGAAGAGAGGCCCGAACCGGAGGAAAGCGTGCTGGCGTCTCTGCCGTCGAACCGTTTTGTCCTCCTGCTAAAGCACCAACCCACAGTAGGAGCGGCGTCGCAGGGTCTGTTCGACCTGCAGCTCTCCGGCCACACCCACAGGGGACAGATCTGGCCCTTCTACTGGGCGACACGCGCGGCGTATGACTACCGCCCTGGCCTTCGCGCCCTTGCCGCGCCGCAAAGAGGCGAGGCTCGCGCCTCCGGAGAGGAGAGAGAGAGTTTTGTCCTGGTCAGCAATGGCACCGGGACCTGGGGGCCGCCGATACGCTTTCTCGCCCCTCCTGAGGTGGTCATCGTCGATTTAGTGAGCAGATAGCGCGTGCCTTACACGTAGATCGACCGCAGGCATGAGTCGCACAGCGCGACCAGGCTGGATACCGCCCTCTCCTTCGGAAGTCCTGACGCCTCGTACGCCAGGGGGAGTTCCGTGCATGCCACACATATCGGTAGATCTTTTTCGTCCCAGAGCTCCAACAGAACGTCCTTTATAACACGTCCCGCCGCATGACTGTCTCCGCCCTTCACAAGGTCAATACATGTCTGAAGCTTGATGCGCGCCTCCTCATGAGGTATGGAAAATTCGTAGCCATGCCTCTCCGCCTCCTCGTGGAACAGGCCGCTTCGCATCGTGCCGAGCGTGCCGATCAGCCAGGACCCCTGCGGGCTCAGGGTCTTTGCAGCGGCCACCGTCTCCTCGACTATGTGCACCAGCGGGACGGGTAGCTCCTCCCTGAAGCGGTCGATGAAATAGTGCGCGGTGTTGCACGGAACGGCGAGCAGACCAGCCCCCCAGCCGACTAAGGTCAGAAGCCCTCTCTTCAGCCTCTCTGTAGGATCCTCCCCGATGCCCATTATTGCCCTGCTTCTGTCCGGAATCTGCGGATCTGAAAGGACGTAAACCAGGCCGTGCTCCTGGTCGCAGGATGCTGGTGCCCTCTCCGCCAGAAGTCGAAGAAACTCGGCTGTGGCGGCTGGCCCCATCCCCCCCAGCACGCCAAGCACCATGTCAGGAGCGCGCAAAGCCTCCAAAAGACACACCTCCCTTTAGAATAGTGGGAATAGCATATTATACCGTCGTTAAAGCAGAGACGTCGAGTGGGAAAACAAAGTCCGTTTGGCGTATAATAATCAGGGGTAAAAACAGCTGTAAAGTACTTTTCTACTGGAGGTTCTGCGATGAAGGCTCTTTTAGTCATCGATATGCTTAACGATTTTATTCTGGAGGATGGCGCTCTTTCGGTCGGTCGCGCCGGGCGGGAGATTGTGGACTTCATAAAACAGAAGACGGCGGAGTTCAGGGAGAAGGGGTATCCTGTGATCTATATCTGCGACAATCACGAGCCGGACGATATGGAGTTCGACATGTTCCCGCCTCACTGCGTTGCGGAGAGCGCCGGATGCGGGATCATACCGGAACTGGAGGTGCGCGAGGGGGACAAGGTGATCAGGAAGAGGCGCTACAGCGCTTTCTTCGGCACAGATCTGGATCTGTACCTGAGGGAGAAGGGTGTTGACGAGCTCTTTCTGACGGGAGTTTGCACGAATATCTGCGTGCTCTACACGGCGGCCGACGCACGGAACATCAACTACAGGGTGAATATTTACGAGCGTGGTGTGGCTTCTTTCGACATGGATGCGCACGCTTTCGCCCTGAGAGAGGCGAAGGGTACCCTGGGCTGCGAGATTCTGTGAGGGTTGTACGGCAGAGTACCGAACGGCGGCTTTTTCAGGGGGGAGAAGGATAAAGAGTGTTTGGCTCAGGGTTCGAAGGCGAAGCGATCCTCCTTGAAAAGGGCAATGCATGCTCTTACGACCTCTGGATCGTACTTCGTCCCGGCATTTTTTTCTATCTCGTCTAAGGCGACGTCGACCCCAAGAGCCGGGCGGTACGGCCTGTAGGAGGAGATTGCCTCGACGACGTCCGCAACTGCTATTACCCTGGCCTCAAGTAGTA
Organism: Aminobacteriaceae bacterium; assembly: GCA_041678025.1. Classification (GTDB taxonomy): domain Bacteria; phylum Synergistota; class Synergistia; order Synergistales; family Aminobacteriaceae; genus JAAYLU01. The sequence goes on along the minus strand of JBAYOX010000126.1, from coordinate 2,303 downwards.
TAGCGTCCCCCGTCAGCCCCATCGGGTAGCCCGAGCCGTCCAGGCGTTCGTGGTGCTGTGCGATCATCTTCGACACGGGCCACGGAAAGTCGACGGGGGAGATGATCGACTCGCCGACAGTTGGGTGCTCCTGTATCAGTGAGAACTCCAGTCTGTTTATCTTGCCCGGCTTGCTGAGTATCTCCGACGGTATCTTTATCTTCCCTATGTCATGGACTCTGGCAGCCGTGTGTATCCCCCTCCGCTGTTCAGCAGGCAGTCGCATCTCCTGGGCTATCTCCAGGGCCAGGGCTGCACAGCGTATCTGGTGCCCGGCGGTGTAAGGGTCCTTCGTTTCCACTGTGTTAGCAAGGACGGAGATCGTCTGGTCCAGAGTGATGGCCAGGAGGTCGGCGCTCTTCTTCAGCTCTTTCGTTCTAAGGGCCACGAGCTCCTCCAGTTCGTCCATCCTGACTCTTCGCTCCGTGTCGGTCGCCCTTGTTTTCAGCATGGCCGTCACCTGGGCCACCAGCTCGTCCTCCTCGATCGGCTTCGATAAAAATGCGTCCGCGCCGGCCTTAAGTCCCAGGGTGCGGTTCGCCGCGTTGTTCTCGACCGCGGTGAGCAGTATGACGGGAATTGATGATGTGGCCGGGTCGGCCTTCAGCCTTCTTGTGGCCTCGAATCCGTCCATGCCCGGCATTAGGATGTCCATGAGGATCGTGTCAGGATTCGTCTCCCTTGCGACACGGATGCCCTCCTCGCCGGACATTGCCTCCAGCATCGCACAATCCGGAATAAGCATCCCCAGCATCGCCCTGAGCACGATCAGGTTGTCGCGCTTGTCGTCGACCGCAAGGATCTTGATCATGTCCTTCCCACCCCTCCCCTGGTATGTGTTCCGTACATCATCGACCTGACTTTTGCCACGAGCTCGTCGGGCCTTACTTCCCCTCTGAGGGCGAGAGAGCGTACCCCGTGCTCGTTGAGGTTGCTGATGTCCGCAGGCTTGAGCACTCTGGTTGTGAGGAGCATCACCGGAATCATGTAGCCGAGGCTCCGCATCTCCTTAAGAAAATCGAGCCCCTCCATGTCCTGCAGGTAGAGGTCGAAGATCAGTCCATCCGGGGTGTTTTCCTCGAGCGCGTTAAGAGAGTCCTGTCCGTTACGGAAGACTGAGACGCGAAAGCCCTCATGCTCCAAGGTATGACGCAGTTGCATGGCCTCGACCGGATTGTCGTCGATGATGTAGATCAGGGGAGCGGCAGGGACCTCCTGGGACATGCGTTGGGCGTCATCGGATACCACTCCGTTCTCCGGCAGGCGTTTTATCAGCAGGGTGAAGCTCGTCCCCTCATTCAGGCGGCTGTTCACGGAGATTTCAATGTCCAGCACCTCTGAAATCTTCTTGACTATGGCCAGTCCGAGGCCGGTGCCCTCGTACTTTCGTGCGGTAGAGCCGTCGCTCTGTCGGAACTCGTCGAATATGAACGGCAGCTCGCTCTCCTTGATTCCAATGCCGGTGTCCTCTATGTCCACCCTGACCAGTGAGTCCTCGGCGGAGGCTATCAGGCGCACTCCTCCAGTCTCGGTGAACTTCATTGCGTTTCCGACTATGTTCAGCAGCATGCGGCGTAGCTTCTCCTCGTCGGTGATGACGGGCGGCACTCTCTGCTCCAGACAGCACTCAATGTAAATGCCCTTGTCCTTCGCGAGCTGACGGACGCTCTCGGCGGTCTCCAGGAGAAGCCGCCCGATCTGAACCTCCTTCAGTCGAAGCTCTTCGCGGCCCGCTTCTATCCGCGACAGATCCAGGATTCCGTTGATCAGAGAGAGCAGGTTTCTCCCGTTGCGCTCTATGATCGCCAGGTACTCCTGTTCCTCAGCGGTCAGACGCTCTTTCCCCTCTGTGCTCAGCACCCTGGACAGAGCGAGAATGGAGTTTAGCGGCGTCCTGAGCTCGTGGCTCATGTTCGAGAGGAACTCGGTCTTCAGTTTGCTTACCTTCTCGGACTTGCTCCTCTGGATATTCAGCTCGACGTTATGGGCTTCCAGCTCGTGAGCCTGGTACTCCAGCTCTTCGGACTGAGCCGCCAGCTCCTGGTTTGCTGCTTGAAGGTCCTGTACCAGGGTCCTTTCCCTCTCCCCTGCCAGGAGGTTGCCCATGGCCGAGTTAAGCCCCTTCCTGACAATGGAGATGGCGGTACGGTACTCCTCGGAATAGGGTTCGAGCGAGGCCATTGTGATAAAGGCGGCGAGCTCGTCTCTAACGCATATCGGGAGGGTGAGAATCTGAGCGGGCATTATGCCTCCTGCGATAGTCT
>JBAYOX010000125.1:0-5542 GCA_041678025.1 Aminobacteriaceae bacterium | reverse complement strand
TCCATCCAGGACGACGGGAGGGGCTTCGACGCTGAGAGGCTTACTAAAGTGGGGTATGAGGGGCTGCGCGCGGCGGGAAAGCGCGGGCTCTCGAACATCTTCGAGCGCTCAAGACTGCTGCGGGCGAATATGGCGCTTGCCTCCAGTCCGGGGGAGGGGTGCAGGGTAGACATTCTGCTGCCCCTGCAAAGAGATGAACAGCGGGAATAACCAGATCTCCCGCTACGCGCTTCATCTCTATTTCGCTTTTTAGTACTGTATAATCAACAGAGAACCTTGGGGAACTCCTGTTCTTGAGGAGATGGGTAGCTTATCTGTCAATTTTAGAAGGGGGCGGGTACGAATGTATCGAAATATGAAAATAGGCGGAAAGCTGGCGCTGTCCTTTGGGCTCCTTCTGGTCATCTTCGCGGGTGTCGGAGCTATAAGCTGGCTGAACATGAGCGCTGTCAGGGAGGAGGCTCACGCCCTGGCGGAGCAGTACGTGCCCGAGCTCAACGTAGCTTCGGATATACTTGGCTCGGTTCAGAACATGATGTACGAGGTACGCGGCTACAGCTACACCTACGAAAAGGATTTCCTGGACTCGGGGCGTAGGAAAGCGGACGAAGCCCGCTCCTTTATTGAACAGGCCCGCGAGCACGCCGCGAAATACCCTCGTCTGGCGGCCCTCCGGGAGGACGCACCCAAGGCCGCAGCAGGGTTGAACGATTACATTGATATGACAAACCGCACAGAGCAGGCGGTGAACTCCATTATCGAGCTGCGGACGACTGCCGACGCCAGCGCCCGGCTGTTTATGGACAACGCGATAGCCTACCTGGATTCGCAGGTAAAAACCATGGAAGAGTCCATCAACCAGAGGATGGAGACGACAAACCTCAGGGACAGGCTCGACAAGATCAACATGATCAACTCGATCATAGACGAGGGCAACGCCGTCCGGCTCGACAACTACAGAGGGCAGGCGCTTCGAGATACAGCCCGGATTGAGGCGGGTGTCCAACGCTTCGACAGGATAAGCTCGATGATAAAGGTCATTCGCTCAAACACAGTGCTGAAGGCCAATCTCGACCAACTCGACGTAATTCAGAAGGCGGCCGACGACTACAAGTCTGTTATGGAGAAAATAACGGCCAACTGGAAGGAGCTGGACTCCCTTGCGGTCAGAAGGCTGGAGTCGGGGAACGCCCTTCAGAGGATCGTTGACGAGATAGAGGGGAGCGCCTCCAGAGCCTCGGTGAAAATAGCCGGGGATACGGTCGACAGTCTTGGCGCCACGATACTGGTCATCACAGTGTCGATATTAGTCGCGATCATTCTGGGTATGACGATAGCCTTCGTCATGACGCGCAACATCACAGTGCCACTGAGGCGGGTGGCGGAGCTTTCTGGCAGGGCTCGCGACGGCGACTTCACCTTCGATCGGGAGGACTTCGGCATCGTTAACCGAGACGAACTCGGGATTATGGCGGACGCGCTGGCCGAGATGATATCCGTGCAGCGCGATATGATCCGCGAGTTGAAGGAGAAGGCTATCCATCTGTCGGCGATCTCGGAGGAGACGGCCGCGTCGACCGAGGAGGTCACCAGCACAACAGCGGAGGTGGCTGAGAGCAACGCCAGGCTGGCTGAGCAGACGCGGGAGGGGCGCGCGAACTCGATCGAGTCGTCGAAGGTGATGCTAGAGATGAGCAGCCTTATACAGATAGCCCAGACTCTGGCGGCCAACGCCGACAAGAACTCCGCCGACATGGCGACAGCCGCGTCGGAGGGGAGCGAGACGGTAGTCAAGACGATCGAGACAATGGAGAGCATCAAAGACTCCGTCCAGGAGACGGAGGAGCTATTGAAGCAGCTCGATGCATACTCACAGCGCATAGGCGTGGTGGGCGACACTATCACGGGCCTGGCGGACCAGACCAACCTGCTGGCCCTGAACGCCGCAATCGAGGCCGCCCGTGCGGGAGAGGCGGGACGCGGTTTCGCCGTGGTTGCCGAGGAGGTAAGGAAGCTTGCCGAACAGTCACAGGAAGGGGCGCGCGAGGTAGCGGATCTGGTAAGCAAGATACTGGAGGGTGCCCGTTCGGCGGTCTTCTCCATGCAGACGAGCCGCGAGGGGGTCGAGAAGGGAGTGTCGGTCGCACACGTGGCGGGAGAGGCCCTCGGTCGCATACGCAATGCGGTTGACAGTACCGTCCAGGACGTTCGCAAGATAATCCGTACCACCGACGAAGAGGTCGCGAAGTCCGATCAGGTGATCGCGCTCATAAACTCCACAGCAACCGTCATGGAGGTAACGGATGACCACGTCCAGAACCTCGCGGCCTCGATGCAGGAGACGGCGGCGGCCATGGAGAACGTGGCCACCGGATCGCAGGAGGTCAGCGAGACATCGGAGGATCTGAGGCGCATGACCGACCGCTTTATCGTCGAAACTGGCGACGACGACGATCAGCTCGTGGCTCTTCAGGCTCCGCGGTAAGCAGATAGTCACGGGCGTCCCGGGGTATTGACGATTCACGGAAACGCCTTAAACTAGTGAAGTGCAAGGCTCATACTTTTTCTCTAAAATGGGAGGGGATTTACCGATGAGAAAAGTTATTCCTGCTTTCATTTGTCTGGCCCTGATTACAGGGTTGCTTCTTGCGGGCGGAGGGGGCGTAGCGGCAAGCGCCGAAGAGGTGATCAAGCTGGCGATGATCGTCGAGAGCACTGTCGACGATAAGGGTTGGTGCCAGTCGATGCACGACGGCATCACTGAGGCCCAAAAACAGCTTCCGGGGCGCATCGAGTACAGCTATAGCGAGAAGATGAAGCCGGTAGATGCGGGCTCTGCGGTGTTGCAGTACGTGTCACAGGGGTACGGAGTGATAATAGGGCACGGCGCCCAGTACAAGAACCTGATGCTCGAGATGGCAGAGGAGTACCCCGAAGTGACGTTCATCTTCGGGACAAGCGCGGAGATAGGGCCAGCGAACGTCTACACCTACATGCCTGAGAGCGAGGAGACCGGCTTCCTGTCCGGGATCATCGCCGGCATGACTACAAAGACCAACATCGTCGGAGTGGTAGGCCCGGTGGACGGCGGGGACGCGGCGCGCTACAACCGCGGCTACGTCCTCGGAGTACAGTCGGTCAACCCGGGGGCTAAGATAATAGTGGCTCACTCGGGCTCGTTCGGCGACTTCGTCAAGGCGGGCGAGGTGGCGGAGACACAGATAAAGGCGGGCGCCGACGTGCTGACAGGCTCCTCCCAGCAGGCTCTGGGCGCGCTCAGGGCCGTCGCCGATCACAGGGACGAGCCGATCTGGTGGGTCGGGCAGGAGACGGCCCAGCTCGGAATCCCCGAGGGGTACAAGTGCATCGCCGCATCCGAGTACAACTACGCCGCCGTCATCGTCGACCTAGTCAAGAAGCTGGACGAGGGAGTCAAGGGCGGGGAGTGCATCGCGCTCAACTTCGCAAACGGCGGTTTCAACTTCAGGTTCAACGAGGATTTGAAGGGGATGTGGGAGGGGGATATCGAGAAGAAGGTCGAGGAGACCCTCGCAGAGTTCCGCTCCACCCCCGGCACGATAGACTGGAACAAGGTAGACTACTCGAATCTTTAGCCTTTTCAACCCGGCCCTGCGTGTTCATTTTCGCAGGGCCTCTCTTTAATCTCAACGCTGCCGCACGGAGGACCACCTGATGGCGACTGCCGGAACGGACAGAATATCCAGCCTTCGAATGGAGGGCATAATCAAGCGCTTCCCCGGCATTTTGGCGTGCGATAACATCTCGCTGTCCGTCGGGGAGGGGGAGATACTGGCGCTGGTCGGGGAGAACGGCGCAGGGAAGACCACCCTTATGAACATCCTGATGGGGCTGTACCGCCCGGACGAGGGGCGCATACTCATCAACGGCGCGGAGGCGCTCTTCCGCTCGCCCAGCGACGCCTTCTCCGCCGGCATTGGCATGGTACACCAGCAGTACATGCTGGTGGCGAACATGACAGTGCTGGAGAACATAGCCCTCGGGTACAGGCAGGCGTGGTCGTTTCTGAGAGTGGACCTGGACATGGTGCGCGCCCGCATCGATGCGGTGGCTGTCAGGTACGGCCTCGCGGTCGACCCGGACGCGTACGTGTGGCAGCTGTCGATCGGCGAGCAGCAGAGGGTGGAGCTCGTCAAGACTCTGTGCCTCGGCGCACGCTTCCTGATTTTGGACGAGCCCACAAGCGCGCTGACCCCGCAGGAGACGGACGAGCTGATCGTCCTCCTGAAGAGGATGAGCGAGGAGCTGTCGATCATCTTCATCAGCCACAAGCTGCACGAGGTTAAGGACCTGTCGGACAGGGTGGTCATACTGAGGCATGGCGCGGTAGTCTTCGAGGGGAGCACGGCCGATCACTCTTCGGGGGACATAGCGGCCCTGATGACAGGCCGCGAGGTTACCCTGCCAAAGAACGAGGCCCCCTGCTGCGAGGGGTGCGAGGCCCTGTCGATCAGCGGGTTGAAGGTCAGAAGCGACAGGGGCTTTTTCGCGGTGGACGGGCTGGATCTGAGCGTCTGCTCCGGGGAGATAGTCGGCCTCGCAGGTGTATCCGGCAACGGACAGAGAGAGCTGGCCGAGGCGATCAACGGCCTGCGGCGCGCCGAGGAAGGAAAGGTCGTCTTCTTCGGGCAGGACATCACCAACCGCACTCCGCACGACGTGATCGAGGCCGGGATGGGGTACATACCGGAGGAGCGCAACACCGAGGGGATAGTACCCCCCTTCTCTATGAAGGAGAACTTCATACTGAAGGACTCCGGCGACCCGCACTACTCCACAGGGTCGTTCCTGAAGCTCAAGGAGATAGACAGGAACGCGGAGAGGCTGCGCACGGAGTTCGACATTCGCAGCCCGGACACCAAAGTGGCAGCGGGCTCTCTGTCGGGGGGGAACATCCAGAAGGTCATCCTGGCGCGGGAGCTGTCGCGCGAGCCGCGCTTTCTGATAGCCGTCTACCCCACCCGCGGGCTTGACATGGGCGCTGCGGAGTTCATACACAGGAGGCTGCTCGAAAAACGGGCCGAAGGGGTGGGGATCCTGCTGATCAGCGAGGAACTGGAGGAGATACTTGATCTGTCCGATCGGATCGCCGTCATTTTCAAGGGGCGGATCATCGACACGCTGGACAGGGAGTCCGCGGATAGAGGGAAGCTTGGGATCCTGATGGCGGGGGTAAAGGAGCGCGACGATGAAGTGGTTTAAGGCGGCGTACACGGCCGTGGTCGTCCTGCTCGCAGCGTTGACGGCGGCCTTCGCCGGGGCGCTTATCCTGTGGACCATAGGAGCGGACGTGACCAGGACCTACTCGGTGATAATCTTCGAGCCGCTGAAGAACATCATGCAGACGGGAGAGGTGATCATACGCGCAATACCGCTGACTATAATCGCCCTGGGGATCTCCGTGGCCTACCGGAGCGGCACCATCAACATAGGCGCGGAGGGGCAGATGTCTATGGGCATCCTCGCGGCCACCGCCGTGGCCCTGGCCATGCCGGACGCACCC
>JBAYOX010000124.1:0-5590 GCA_041678025.1 Aminobacteriaceae bacterium | reverse complement strand
GAGCGTCTTCAGCAGCGCTTTGGCGTTGATTGTCCGTCTGAGGGCGGTGTCCTCGAGGTACGCCACGGGAAGGCCGCCCCTACCCTCCCACAGCTCCTCACCGGGGTAATCGTTCGCCCAGTTAATACCTGTTTTCGTGATCTTCTCCCACCCCTCCGGGGTCGCGGCAGTGTAGTCGAACGGATTGGACGAGTCCGGAAGGCCTCTGTAGCCGTTGTGGGTGGGGAAGTCCACAGGCATCCTGAGAGGATAGTCGCGGAAAGAGTTACCCCCGTGCGCGACAACGCGCCTGAAGGCATCCACATACCTTGCGTACCCCGGAGGCGGCGTCTGTATCTTGAGGTTCTGCGGCAATCCCCCCGGGTATTTCTTTATGACTGCGACCCATGTGATATCCTGGATCCGCGAGCGAGGATCGATCACCGGGCTTACCGAGTTGCCCGCCCTGTACTGAACCTTGGCCAGCGGAAGAACGTCCCCGTACTCGGTCGCGTCGATCAGGACCTTGGCGATGACGTCCACCCTCTCGCCCTTGATATCGAACGTTGCGCCCTGGACCACCGGCCCACGGCGTAGCACCGAGGTCGCTCTCGCCCCGAAGTGAACGTCCAGTCCGCCTGCTCTCCCCTGCTTTGCCGCGCGTGAGTTGGTCTGTTCGATCATCGAGAGAAGAACATCCCTTCCGGCGGAGGGCTCGAATGCCGTCGTGTTGCCGTCCCAGTAGCAGGTGGAGATTGACTTCTCCTTCTTGAAGTAGGAGTAGCGCACGTTCTCAACGAACTCACCGTAGATGCCGGTCTTGTTTCCGCTCAGGTCGTCCATTGTGGAGACTCCGGCGGCCGTCATCTGCCCTCCCAGCCAGTCCGTCTCCTCGAACAGGCCCACTCGGGCCCCGAGTCGGGCTGCGGAGATAGCAGCACTCGTTCCTCCGGCGCCACCGCCTATCACCACGACGTCGTACTCCATCCGTTCGCGCTCCGCAAAAAGAGGCGAGCCGGAGAGGGCCGTGAAAAAGAAGGCCGCAACCAGAAGAACGATCATCGTCCGGCGCGGTGCGAGGCCAGAACGGTGAATGCATGGGCGCAGGTTTCTCATCGAATTCATAAAAAAATCTCCCCGATCAACAGATATTAGGCGGCCAAAACGCGGGCAACTCCCCGACCCGGCAGCCGGCCCAAGAACACTACAGAGCCCTGTGGACGATTCTCCCCCCGGTCATAGTAAGAACGACCTTCGCCTCCCCGATCTCCTCCTTGGGGGTCGATAGAATATCCCTGTCGAGCACCACCATGTCGGCCAGCATACCCTCCTGAATGACTCCCTTGCGATGCTCCTCGAACGAGGCATACGCGCCCCCGCGGGTGTACAGGTCCACTGCCTCGGCCACCGTGAACCTCTGGGAGGGATTCCAGCCTCCAGCAGGCCTGCCGCCTCGATCCGTGCGAGTCACGGCCGCGTGCACCCCCCACAGCGGATTGAAACTCTCGACAGGAGCGTCCGACCCGCCGGACATAAAGATACCGAGGTTCTTCATAGTCCTCCAGGCGTACCCGGCCAGAGCGCGCTCCTCCCCCAATCTCCTCAGGGCCATCTCCCGGTCGGAGGGGACAAACGGAGGCTGGATCGCGGCACCCACGCCGAGGTCGGCCATCCTCTTATACTGGTCAACATCGCCTGTCTGGCAGTGAACAATATAGTGGCGGGAATCGCGAGGAGTTGCCGCAATCGCGCGCTCTATCGCATCCAGACAGACGTCCAGAGCACCGTCGCCGATAGCGTGCGCAGCCACCTGCATTCCTGCGTGATGAGCCGTCCAGACAAGGTCGTTCAGCTCCTCCCTGTCGTGTATCAGGACACCGTACAGGCCGGGTGCGTCCGTGTACTCACCTCGAAGCAGAGCGGTTCTGCCTCCGAGTGAGCCGTCCGTGATTATTTTCAGCGGCCCTATGTGAAAATACGGCACACCATCACCCGTCCTCCAGCCCGTGGAGAGGAAGCCTTCAAGGGCATGACGGTCTGGAAGGAGAAGCTGCTCCGTAATCCTGACGGGCATAATCCCCTCCTCGTCAAGCGCGAGGAATAGACTCATCAGGACATCAAAGCGACCGCCCACAGAACCAAGGTCATCGGAGTGCACGGACGTCAGCCCTGCCCTGGCGAGATCACCGGCGGCCCGCAGCGCCATTCTACGAAGCTCCGTCATCCCCGGCACAGGCAGGCTGTGCAATGCGTGTTCGATAATGGATTCGCGGACGATGCCGGTCAAGCCCCCGCTGTCATCAAGATCGACAACTCCTCCCGCGAAACGACTGTCTGCAGAAAGCCCTAGGGCCGACAGCGCGGGGGTATTCAGTAGCGCGATATGGCCGCACACCCTGGCCAGAATCGCGGGGTTGTGCGGTGAGATGTCGTCAATGTCGCCCCTCGCGGGCATCCTTCCATCCGAGAAGAGCTCATGGTTCCAGCCGCGCCCGATAATCCACTCCCCCGGTATCGGACGGCTGTCGTCGATGAACCTCTTAAACCTAGAACGGACCTCTTCTATTGAGCGGCAACCGGAGAGATCCGCCCGCTCAAGCGAGAGGGCGTACGACAGGAAGTGCATGTGACCGTCTATGAAACCGGGCAGGACAAGCCTTCCCTCAAGGTCCACCCTCTCATGAGCGTCAATCGCATCGACAACCTCGTCCGAGCCTCCGAGACAGGCTATCCTCTGCCCCTCCACCACCACGGCCTCCGTAAAACCTGAGGGAGTGGCGATTCTGCCGTTGAAAAGAACGGTTTTTCTCAAGGCTCCTCCAGCTGTCCGGGCCGACCTACTCCGCCTGCCGTACAGAAATGGACCACTCCGCCCCGGACTCGATACCGTGAGTGCCGGCGAAGCTGTCCATGTTCAGGGCGAGCGACAGATTCATCAGGCTGTTGAAATAGAGAAGGGGCTCTCCGTCCGGCACGTCTCCGAAGGTGTTCACGTAGGGGATAACGCCCCCGTAGACCTTCTCATCCTCCCTGAATATCGCCACCTCAAGCTTGTCGCCAATCTCCGGCTTCAGCTCGTCGAAGAGGTCCTTGCCGATATTGCTCCATATATTGCCGTACTGAACGTCAAGCACAGGGATGTTTCCGTGGAGAACACCATCCTTCAGCTCCGCCTTCCTGTAAGGGATAAGCAGGACGTCACCCTCAAGCAGGGGGCCTACCTCCTCGAAGGTGATCGCGCCCGATGCCAGCTTGGCGCCTGTGTAGGAGTACAGGTCGCGTCCGAAGAAGGTGTACGACTCCTCCGACCCGGCAAGGCGGTGTCTGGTGTCGTCAATAACCCTTACGGCCTCGAAGCCGACTGTCTCGGCTATGAAGGTGAGCGTTCCGTTATCGGGGGTGACCACATACCTGCCGTCCTTCGTGAGAGCGACTATCGATCCCCGCTCCGTTCCCACCCCCGGGTCGATGACCGACACGAAGACGCTTCCCTCCGGCCAGAACTCCATGGTCTGATGCAGCCTGTAGGCACCGTCCCAGATCGAGTAAGCGGGTATCTCATGGGTGAGGTCGAATATCGGCAGCGTGGGGTCGACTCCGAACGCCACGCCCTTCATGGCCGACACAGCTCCGTCCTTAAGGCCGAAGTCCGTCTGAAGGATCAGGGCCGAACCCGCCATGGCCGCACTGGAGAGCAGCAAGATCACAAAGAGAACCACAGAAATAACACTCAAAGCCTTTTTCAACACTTTCCCCTCCGTTCTTTGTTAATCCATTATTATTGATGTTAAGGTCAAAGCGTGACTAATGCAAGTCCGATGATTTCAATTCGCGCTCCCTGAAGCCGCAGGCGATCACCTGGGTACGCTGCTCGTCGTTCTTCTCTCTACGCTGTATCCTTTCACCTCTCTCCGTGCGATCGTCGTCCGATTGACACTCGTTCATTTTCTCCTAAATACACGGCGAATACAAGAGTTGATGTTTGCACGATTATAAGCCTTCCGGACGCTTGTCATATCGTTAGAGCGGTGATACTGTTTTCCTGTTGTAATTAATCCATGAAGAGGTGACCTGTCGTGCTGAAGAGAATCAAAGAGTTGGCTATCTCGCATTCCGGGAAGATCACGGAGCTTAGGAGACATTTTCACCAAAACCCCGAGGTCGGATGGGAAGAGGTCGAGACTACGAAGAAGATCGCCGAGGTCCTGGAAGGGCTGGGAATCTCGATTGTCAAACAGGGCTTCGGAGGGACTGAGAGCGGCCTGGTGGCAGATTTGAAGGGAGGAAAACCAGGCGGCTGCGTGGCTCTGAGAGCCGACATCGATGCCCTGCCGCTGCAGGAGGAGAACAAAGTCCCCTACGCTTCGCAGAACCCGGGCGTCATGCACGCATGCGGACACGATGCGCACGCCGCCATGCTTCTGGGTGCCGCCATGGTTCTTTCCGAGATCCGCGACGAGATCCCCGGCACTGTCCGCTTTCTCTTCCAGCCGGCGGAGGAGAGCGGTCTGAAGTCGGGCGCGGCGGCGATGGTCGACGAAGGAGCGCTTGACGGGGTCGGCTCGGTGGGAGGGCTGCACGTGTGGTCGAAGGCACCAACCGGAGAAGTCCTATACCGCTCAGGCCCCATGATGGCAGCCGCGGACGGCTGGTACCTCACGATAAAGGGTAGAGGGGGGCACGGCTCCTCGCCGGAGATGACGATCGACCCGACCATCACCGCGGCCAACCTGGTGCTGAACCTTCAGGCGATAGTCGGGCGGGAGGTCGGCGCAAAGGAGACCGCCGTGGTCAGCATCGGGGTGATAAAGGCGGGCGACTCCGCCTTCAACATAATACCAGACACAGTGACCATGAACGGCACCGTACGCACCTTCAACCCGGAGGTCAAACGCGCGTTGGAGGCAGCGATACGCCGTGTAATAGCGGGGCTATGCGAGGCGGGACGCTGCGACTACGAGCTCGACTACAGGAGCTTCATACCCGCGACCACCAACGACCATGGAGCCACCATGACCGCCAGGGCGGTGTGCGAGGAGATTCTGGGCGCTGAGAACGTCAAGGAGTCGGATCTGATAATGGGCTCCGAGGACTACAGCTACTTCCTGGACAGGGTCCCCGGGACGTACCTCTGCCTGGGCACCGCCAACAGCGATAAGGGGACGGACGTAGCCCATCACCATCCCGGGTTCGACCTGGACGAGGACGCCATGCCCGCGGGGTCGGCGATCCTTGCTGGCTTTGCCTGGAAGAGGCTGACCGAGTAGACTTGAATGAGAATCTGAGACTGGAAAAGCGGGGCCTTCGCGGCCCCGCTTTTTTATCCTTCGAGTCTTTTGTACAAACGCGTCCCGGCCTAGTTCAGCGGGCCGATCGCCTCCTCCACCGCCTTGACCACAGCACCGCGGCAGACGAGGGCCTCAACCCTCTCTATAAGCGGGTGCAGGTACTCGTCGTGCTTCAGGAAGGGAACCGCGCTTCTGACGCAGTCGTGAGCGACGACTGTCCCCGCCCCGGGCTTCAGCAGGCGGCTGAAGTCGAGCCCCTGAGAGGCGGTAAACAGCTCTATCGCTACCACCTTCCTGGCGTTGTCGAGGATCGACAGCCCCTT
>JBAYOX010000123.1:0-5602 GCA_041678025.1 Aminobacteriaceae bacterium | reverse complement strand
AGTTCAGCGGAGATTCTTCTTCATAGAGATCAAACCTGTGGCATCTGGCGACCAGAGGGGGCGGGCGGCCGAGTTCGTCAAGAGCCAGACTGGCGGCGAGCGCCTCGGTGTACAGCCAGTAGCTGTAGACCACCGAGGGCCTGTGGCGGATTATCAGCTCCCCGATCACCGGGGCTATCTGTCCGGCCGCCGATGATGCCCGCAGCAGCATCGGGAGGGCACCCGGCTTTCGCAGGAGAGCTTTGTTTCTTGCGACGCTCTCCGCCCTTATGGCCCGGGTCGCCCGTTTCAACGCCACTGTCCTTGACGCTATGCGGGAGGGCAGGGTGCGGTTGGCCTTCCTCCGCATGTTTCGAAGCTCCTCCACCACTACGACGTTTGCTGGCACCTGTCGCGGAGGAAGAGTGTCGTCTCCTCCGAGGGGGACGACATATACTGTATCGAAGGCCTCGGCCAGATACGGGATCTCGTTCTCGACGAAGTACTCACCGGGGTAGTAAGGGTACGAGCTCGTCAGAAAAAGCAGGTTTCTCATAGTATCTGCGGCCTCCAGAGTGTCTCGTCGACGGTCGACAAAATATATGCAAGCGATCGCTCTTGTCCCAAATAGGTTTCTGACAAATGCGACGCCAGCCCGCTGATCAAGTGGTTCATCTACACGATCATAAGGCCGAAGGTGATCCGCCCCGGCTTTCTCGCCTCGGTCGCCGCCTCGTACACCACGGGCGAGATGGCCGAGATACTGAACCAGGCCGGTTTGCGCAACTGCGAGCTACGCAGGGAGTTCTTCGGTATGAGCATCATCGGTGCGAAGCCCGAATAAAACATCGGAGAACGTTATGCCGTATGCCGCGAATCAAGTCCGCAGCTTTCCCCCCGCGTCGCGATGCGACGCCGTGCCCAGACTGGTCTGTTCCTGATCCAGCCTCTCCAAGCACTCTGGCAATGGCCTCAATTGTCCCCGGATCAAAAGGCGGGTATGCGCTCACTCTTCAATCCCCTCCATCAGGGCGGCGATTTCCTCCGGCTGGGGTAGCTGGTCCTTCAGCTCTTTAGGCAGTGACCTGGTGTTTTCGTAGGTCGCGACGCCTATGGGCTTTGTGGCGGAGTGCAGGGTGTATTCGACTATGGTGCGGTTCTTCTCCTTGCACATGACGATGCCGATGGACGGGTTTTCGTCCTCCTGACGGACCTGCCGGTCCAACGCGGTCAGGTAGAACTGCATTTTGCCCGCGTACTCCGGCTGGAACTCGCCGACTTTCAGCTCTATGGCGACCAGGCTGCGCAAGCGGCGGTGGAAGAGCAGCAGGTCGATGAAAAAATCCCTGCCGTCCACCTCGATGCGGTACTGGCTGCCCATGAAGGCGAACATGCCGCCCATGGCACGCAGGAAGTCCTCGATCCTGGCGATCAGTGCCCGTTCCAGCTCTCGCTCGCTGTACTCTTCGCCCATATCCAGGAAGTCGAAGGTGTACTGGTCCTTGACCGCCAGCTTTGCCTGGGCACGAAGCTCCGGGGTAAGCGTTCGGTTGAAATTGGTCTGACCCAGCATGGATTTTTCGTAGGTCTGGCTCTCTATCTGGTGCACAAGCACGTTTTTCGACCAGCCGTATTTGCGGGTCATGCGGATGTAGAATTCGCGTTCGAGCGGGTCCTTGCACTTGCTCATTATGACTAGGTTGTGGGACCAGGCAATTTCTCCAACTAGTGGTTGGAGTTTTTCATGGCCGCGGTATTTGAGGTAGAATTGCCGCATGTACCAAAGGTTTTGCGGGGAAAAACCGGCGATTCCGGGAAACTCTCGTCTTAGGTCCGCAGAAAGGTTCTCCACGACCGACCGTCCCCATCCGGCTTCATCCTGCCGTTCGGCGATCATCCTGCCAATATCCCAGTACAGCCCCACCAGCTCTGTGTTGACCGCTTTCAGCGCTGCGTACTGCGCAGAACGCACACGCTCCTTCACCTCGGCCAGGAGGTGCGCATAGTCCGCGTTTTGAGTGATCCTGGTCATGGCTATCGCTCCTTTCGTCAGGGGGCTTGATCGTTTTCGCGGCGTCGGGAAGATGATCCGGGGCGAGGAACCTCTTCTTCGAGAGAACATTCTCGACGCAGGCTCGGGCCCCGACTCGGCGGGCGACAGAGGGTCGATCTAAATCCGAACTGCTCACCACGGCGCGTATTCTGGCTTGAGGTAAGGTATCAGCTCTCTTATCGGCAGCTCTAACTCCCGATAAACGTTCGCAAGCGGTGGGAACCTGTAATAAACCCAGAAAGAGAAAAAGACCAGTCGCCCTGGACGCAGGAAGAAGTCATCCGAATAGCGTGATAGGTCGGGAAAGTCCGGCTGATTGTCGTCGTGCGGCTCAAAACCTTCCTCCGAATCCTGCCTTGCGACCTCGCGGCGGACAAGGCGGTCGACCGCGTTCCGCCAGTCGCTCCCGGCGATGAAAAGATCCTCTAGCAGGACACTATCGCCCGTAGCGGAGTCAAAGGTGATGCCCCATCTACAGGGGGCTGGATGGGCCGCCCTGCGAGCATACAGCTCGTCGTCCCCTCATTCACGTTTGCTTTGCCATTGCTAACACTTTCTTCCTCGTTCGTGAAGGGGCCGATGGCCTTGACAGGGTGATAAGTGCGATCGCTCTTGTCCCAAATAGGTTTCTGACAAAATAAAAAGCCCCCGGCTTTGAGATATCGTTAGTTTGCCAACAAAATCATCTCAAAAAACAAGGAGGCAAACAAAATGATAAAGGTAGCGAGCCTGTTCAGTCAAATTCTTTCGACCATCCGCACCGCAGTGAACTTTGACAACCTTGTGGCCAGGCATGAAGCGGAGAAAAACTCCAAGCGATATTTTACTACACGGTGTTCGATATATGGGCTGTTACACAAGAAGGCGCACCTATCACGGCGACGCGCCAGCGAATACGTGCCCCGTCCGGTTACGGGAGGGGTGGATAGTAATAGACGAAGGGTATTTAGGAGCATTTCTTCCGATGGTTTTATGGTGTATTATGACTCAACGTTATCATGACCTTGAGGGAATTACGCCGTTCTTGGCGCTTTCCCTCAGTTTGTCTATTTGGTGGCGGAATGTTTTACGTAGGAGGTTACATGAGAAAGTTATTGATTTTTCTTCTGATCCTGTCATTTACAGCTTGCCTGCCTTGTCCTCTGGCCCTGGCGGTCTCGTTGTCCGAGCTTGAGGGAGACGTCGACGACTCGCCCGAGGTGCTTTTGTACGTCGCCGATCTGGCGGAGAAGATGGCGATGGAGGAGCGGGAGAGGGCCTTGGGCGGGCTTCGCATCTTCGCAGAAGCGACGCTGGGGGGCCTAAACATGCCTGTCTCCAGGAGCGACGACTCACGCATTGAGGGGTATTCAAAGCTGAGCGGAAGAGTCGGCGTGTCCATCCCTCTCTTCGGCTCATGGAGCAAGGAACGGGTTCGTAGCATAGAGGCGCACATTCGCACCCTTCAGAGCGAGCAGCGATCGGTAGCGCTTAGGAGGACTAACCTGACGGCCCTGCGAAAGGCCTATGTCCTCATCTGGACAAGCCAGAGAAAGATGGAGCTTATAGCGCGCTTCCTTCGGCTTGAGCGGTTCTTTCTGCCACTCCTTGAGGAGCGCACGCGCTCCGGCTTTCTGCTGGAGGGCGACAGGCTGGAGATGGAGAGCTGGTTCGCACTCGCGCGGCGGGACGCGGTCGCCTCCGCTCTGGTGGAGGAGCAGGCCCTGTCTGTTGTCAGAAGGTCGACCGGCAGATATTCGCTCCTGAAGCTGTTCGCCGATCACCCCGACCTGAAACCTCTGATCTATTCGATGGAATCTGTCCATGACTATGTCCACGACGACAACCACGAGCTCGCCCTGCTCCAGGAGATAACAGAGGAGAAGAAGCGGGTAGTCGAGCACGCAGGCGCTTCTCAGAACGATTCCTACCTGACTGCGGGCTATGTGCGCTCACTGGAAGACCCGGGCAGATACGGGAGCGAGGGTTTTGTGAGCCTCACGCTTTCCATCCCCGCAGGGGCCGGAAGCGCGGCGAAAGCCGCCAGAGAGGTCGCTGTTGCGGGTGCCGAGATAGCCGAGCACGAGGAGGGAATCTTCCGGCTGGACTATCTGGCGAGGATCCTGGAGTCCGCGTCCCAGTACAGGTACGCCCTGGCACAGATCGATTTCTCCGACCTTCGCCTTGCCTCCGCATGGGAGATCATCAGAGCTGACACATTGCGTTACAGATCCCTGCCTGGGGACACCCTGGAGAAATTGCTGCGCAGCCATCTGAACTTCCTGCTCGTGGCAATGGCCATGATAGAGGCAGAGGGTGCTGCCCTTCAGGCTCATGCGGAGCTTCTTGGGCTGGTTCCTTCCGCCACCAGCCCTCGGACGGAGGACCTGGTGCTTGAGTCCGACCTTCCCGGTGAGAAGTCAAGAGCCCAACTTTACGAACTCTGGCCTGTGATACCCAACTCCGCCGCGAACAGCGCCTCCGCAGCCGTTCCTGCAACTGCTCCAATCCCTCCAACCCCTGTGCAACCGATTTCGCGCTTCCCGAGGGGCGTGTATATCTGGGGGGGAGACCTGTTCCTTCTTCCAGAGAGAGGAGAGCTCATAATGGATGAGGTGCGCAGGTCGGGCTTCGGACGCATCCTCCTGTCTTTTACGAACAGAGGTATCGCCTACCTTTGCAAGCCGGAGGGGCGCGCCCGCCTGGAGGAGATCCTGAAGGCGGCATCTACCAGCGGTATCAGGATCGAGCTCCTTCTGGGAGACCCGCACTGGATTCTTCCCGCGCACAGGGGAGACCTAGTAAAGCTCGTCTCCTCCCTTGAACATTTCCCCTTCTCGGGGCTGCACCTTGACCTCGAACCCGACCAGCTGCCCAACGCCGAGGGACAGCGTATGGAGCTACTGCAGGAGATGATAAAGACCCTCGGAGAGGTTCACAAGATCTCGCCCTGGCCGCTGGGCATATCCGTCCACCCTCGCTATCTGGAGGGCGAACTGGGGGCGGTCGCGGCCAAGGGTCTCTTCGACGCGGGCGTGCGTGAGGTAACGGTCATGATCTACTCGACCAATCCGCAGGTGGTGGCCGATAGGCTCAGCAGCATCGGACGTACTTGGCCGGGGTTGAACCTTTCCCTGGCCCTCTCCGTGGAGAGAGCGCTGCCCCCCTCGGAGAGCTTCTTTTCCGGTGGGAAGGCTAACTTCTCCGTCCTGCTGGCCGATCTGGAGCAGCGCCTCAATGGCTTTACCCCCGCCGGGACCGTGGTGCAGGCATGGGATGACTACAGGGGGATGGGAGAATGAGGGTAAGCTTCTCTTCTCCGAAGAAAGATCAGCCGACCAAGGACGGAGGGGTTGAAGTCACTTACGTTGCCGGCAGAAGAGCCGTGTCCAAGTGGAGATGGTACGGACTCGTCCTTGTCATATCCACCCCGCTGCTCTTCCTGATTTGGAAGGTCTTTCTATCTGTTTTCCTGATCTCTGCCCCGGGTGTCGTCTACATGGATAAACTCAACGTAAACGCCCCCTTTCCTGCAATAGTGCGCTCGGTGATGAAAAAACCCGGCGACCTGGTTGCCGAGGGCGAGCTTCT
>JBAYOX010000122.1:0-5603 GCA_041678025.1 Aminobacteriaceae bacterium | reverse complement strand
GAAATCACCGATAACCTCGCTGCCCTTCAGCAGTACGCCGTGGCGAGCGCCGTTGCCTATCCCCGCTACGTTGGACACGGGCACGCCTATCACCAGCGCTCCCGGACAGCCAAGCACCAGAATGGTTATGGCCAGCTCGATGTTCCGGGAGATCAGCCAAACGATGGCGGCTATTACCAGGACCGCCGGCGTGTAGTATTTGGCGAAGCGGTCGATAAAGCGCTCCGCCTCGGACTTCGAGTCCTGGGCTTCCTCCACCAGCTCGATGATCCTGCCGAAGGTGGTGTCCTCCCCCACCCGGTCGGCTACGATCTGGAGGGTTCCGTTGTCCAGTATAGTGCCCGCAAAGACGTTCGAGCCCTTCTCCTTCTCAACAGGAAGGGACTCCCCGGTGATGCTCGCCTCGTTGATGGCACCCTCCCCCGTCAGGACCGTTCCGTCCACCGGTATTTTGTCGCCTGTTTTGACGAGAAGGATATCCCCCTCGTCCACCTCGTCCACGTCCACCTCTTCGAACTCCCCGTTTTCCATCTGCTTCAGGGCGCTCTCCGGGGCCATTTCGGTTAGCTCCTTGATGGCGGCCCGGGTCTTGTTAAGAGTGCGCTGCTCCAGGTAGGCACCGAAGAGGAAGAGGAACGTGACTATGGCGGACTCCTCGAAGTTCCTTATAAAGAAGGCACCTCCAACGGCGATGGTAACCAGCACATCGATGCTGACCACCTTGAACCTCAGGGCCTGAAAGGCCTGAATCGCGATAGGGGCGACCCCCAGCACTGAGGCCGTCACCAGAGCCCAAAGGGTTATCCGCTCGTTGCCGAAGCCCAAGTGAGCCGTGAAGCCAACGGCTATCAAGATGCCGCAGATCAGGGCAATCTGGTTTTTGCGGCTTAATATGAATCTCTGCACAGCGCTTGCCATCCAAACCTTACCTGATTAGCCGCGGTATGCCCGGTCCATCTCGGCCAGCATCTTGTAGACAGCCTCGTAGCTCTCGCAGACGTCGCCGGGAACGGTGTAGTCGTCCGTCGCCTTTCTGAGGCCCTCGAACTCCTCGGTCAGCTCGGGGCTTTCAGCCTCCATCTTCTTCTCTATGACGCCGAACAGCTTGTGGACTTCGTGAAACTCCGGGTGCTCCTTGCCGTGAACCCTGTCCACTATGGGAACGTACATTTTAAGAGTCTCCATGTGCTTTGCCGCCGCTTCAGTGAACGCCTGTTTTGTCATGATCATCCCGCCTCTCTCGTTTATTCAAAGCTATTCTATTCTAAAAGAGAGGGAAATGCTTTGCCCCGAGTCAAAAACAGAGAAACCTTCCCGGACACATCCATTATGCGATAATCATTCCCAAAGGGAGTAACGCTGTTGCACAGCGCGCGGGTACGTAACTGTTTTTCCGTTGAAGACGCATGATATAATAGTTTTCTGAAATAATATGCGTTTTTTATGGAGGCAAGCATGTTTACGAAAGATTTGGCGCGCTCTCGACACACTCCTGCAGGATATGCGGCTCTTATTGAGCGGTACGGGGTCGACGTCGTACCGAACTGGCATATTTCGCTGGTGGCGGAGGGGGGGTCGCGCCGGTTAACCTCTCACGACGGTGTCGTCGAAGAGACCTATCCATCCTCGTACTGGCCGGGAGAAACAGCATGCGATCATCTTGAATTCGCCCTCAAATACGATGGGACGAATCTGGCCCTTCTATACATTCTTTTCCGAACGATCGAAGAAAAAGACATACTCGAACACATCCGCTCCAGGCCCACCGGCAAGTACGCAAGGCGTCTGTGGTTCTTCTACGAATTTCTCACGGGCAGGGGGCTTCCTCTGGAGGACTTGAAACAGGGGAATTATATCGACCTCCTCGAACCCGAAAAGTATTATACGCGCCTCCCATCCGAACGGGTCCGGCGTCAGAGGGTGAACAACAACCTGCCCGGCGGCGTCCACTTTTGTCCGCTGGTTCGCCGTACAGAAGCCCTTGTCGGATACGAGAAAGCCAACCTTGCGGAACGATGCAGGAGAACGGTGGCGGCTTATCCCTCTGAACTGCTGCTTCGCGCGGCGGAAAAAGAGGATTTTTGCCGAAAATCCGGTCTGATAGAGCTTCAGAACCGGATCACAGACCCTCGTTTCCACGCCTCCGATTATCGTTCCGAACAGAATTATGTCGGCGAGACTGTCGTGTGGCAAGGAGAACGAATCCACTTCGTCGGCCCGAAACCGGAAGATCTGCCGGATCTCATGAACGGACTGACGGCAAAAAAAACCGTACGGGAGATAGTGGATATGCCTGATAGACAGATAGATCTTTTCATCCGCTTCTGCCTGCAGAATAACGGACGCCTGTCCGGGCGGAAACGCGCCGATCACTTCGATTTCCTTTCGGACCACGAGGTCGCTGCGCTTGAAGAGGCCGTTCAAACCTCCTTCGGGCGGAACGCGTGAATGGACACAAAACGGTATAAGCTGCGTTTCCTTCCACTCTACCCCCTCTGTCCGTAGGTGCGGAACTTCTCTGCCACAACCTTCATCTCGTCGTCGCTAAGTATTGCGGGGTCGCCTATGCTTTTAGCACGCCAGTAGAGCTCGCAGACGAACTCTATCTCCTCGGCTGCGTCGAAGGCGTACTGAATGTCGGGTCCGGCGGCTAGCAGGCCGTGGTTGCCAAGGAGGACCACAAATCGGCCTCTCATCCCATCACGGGCCACCTCGGCGAGCTCCCTGGTGCCGAAGGGGACATACGGAGTGCATCTGACGCTGCTTCCTCCAGCGTACCCTATGAGGTAGTGGACGGCGGGCAGCTCCTGGTGCAGGCAGGCCAGCGTGGCGGCGAAGGTTGAGTGGGTGTGGACCACCGCGTTGATCTCCTGCCTGTCAACGTAGATCAGCCGGTGCATCTCCGTCTCGGACGAGGGCTTTCTGATGCCGTCGACCCTGTTGCCGTCAATGTCCATAACCACGATGTCCTCCGGCTGCATCTTGAAGTAGTCCATCCCGCTGGGGCTGACGGCGAAGAGCCCGGCCTCTCTGTCCAAAACGCTGATGTTCCCTCCGGTCCCCCTGGTTAGGCCGCTCTCGCTCAGTTTTCTGCAGTACTCCACCACCAGTTCGCGCTCGTGTTCCAACAGCATTGATTAACCCTCCCGAAAAAAAAGGCCGGGAGTTATTCCCCCGGCCCTGATGTTTGAGATGCCCCTACTAGGCGGCCTCCCGTCTGAACGCGACATACAGCAAGGGTATCAACAGCAGGAGCGCGAACGGTGCGGCTCCGGTGTCGCAACCGCCCCCTCCCCCGCCGGTCCGTGTGGCCCGAGGGGTGATGATGAAGCTGAGCTCCGTCCCTGGGACAGCGTTGCCGTACACGTCGAAGGCCTGGACGTTAACGGTCCACGATTTGGCGAACTCCTCCGGGATGATAAGGTCGTGCCTGAACTCGTAGATCGACGGCCTGGAGCTGGTCTCGGGGCGGGTGAGCTCCACAGTTTTGCCGTCGAACACCGCCTTCTCCTCGGTCCCCTCAAGCAGGGTGTACCGGACGGTCTCGATTCTGTTTCTCATCGTGTAACTCCCGTCCTCGGAGGGGATTACGTCGCTTGCCGAGGGCTGAAGGGGTTTAACAACGCCGAACAGGCTGAGCATCTGCTTGGCCTTGACGGTCACTCCGTCGGCGACGTTCCAGTCAACGGTCTTGTCGGCCAGCTCCGGGTTATAGACGTTGTCCGAAGGAGCAGGCTCGGTCAGGCCGTCCCCTCTGACCTCGGCCCGAACCACGGCAAGTTTCTTGCCCTCCGGGAAGGGGACTATCGCGCCGGCCTTCGTCGCCACCTGACCGTTGCCGGCGTCGTAGCTCAGGGAGACCTCTCCCGTGTCGTACATGTACCAGAGGATAGAGTTGGAGTCCAGCCTCCCGGCGTGCGCCAGTCCGCCCAGCTCAACCATGTTGGTGGCGGAGGTCGGCGCTACGTTGTAGAGAACGGCGCGAATCGTGCCGCCCATATATTCGAGCAGGTCGTTGGGGCGCCAGCGACGCGTGATCTCGTAGAACAGAGTCCCTGGCACTCCGCCGTGAGGCAGGCCGGAGGCGTCCCAGTAACCGGGGAAGGGGTCGGAGTAGATGTGCGAGTTGTTCGCCTTCGCGAAGGCGGTGACGTTCTCCATGTGCCTCTCCGGGGAGAATCGCGATATGATCTTGTCGGGGACTATCCCGAAGGTGATAGGGACGCTGACCGAGTGTAGCTCCGAGCCGCCCCCTCCCACCGCAGTCGCCTTCAGAGTATAGACCCCTTCATCCAGATCGCGGGTATAGATGGTCGCGTAGTTGGTGTCAAAGCTTTTGGTACGACCTCCCTGGATCAGCGCGGCAGCGTAGTGACGAGTGACGACTGCCTTCCTCGCCACGTCGTAGAACGTCACCGGTGCAGCGGGGTCGTAGATAAGGTCGGGCGGCGGAGAGGCAAGTATATCGACGCCCTCTCCAGGGGTGTAGCCGTGCTGATAGTCGATCTTTATAGCGCTCATCGGGGTGAGGCCGGTGGCGTCGCTCACCAGGCTGGTCACTGTGCGAAGGGGGGCGAGCACTCCGTCGCGATACAGTTCGAAGCGGACGTTGAACGGCTCCTGCTCGGGGTTCTTCCCCTCCCGGTCTATCGCGACTATGGCGTAGAAGTCGCGCGTGGGTGCTAGGATTCGGGAGCCCTCCGACGGTACGGCGACGGAGAGTTTTACCGCTTCGGCGTCGGAAAGCCCGAAGAGCAGCGAGGCGAAGGCGAGGCAGAAAAGAACGAAGCGTCTCATTTACAGAACACATCCTTTCAATAAACGGTTTTCCTGTTTGGTAAAATCATACCATCATAAGGGCGAGTTGCGCACGGCCAGTGCGCATTTTTCACCATCTTTCGAGGAGGAGAGCGCTTGGACGACAGACACGGCCCGTCAGTCGGGAATCGGGAGGAGCGAGTTTTCGATGCGGCCTGCGACATCGGCACTACCACCGTCGCATGCTATCTGACGGACGTATCAGGCGAGGTGATGGGCGCGGGCGCGGCGAGCAATCCTCAGGCGATGTGGGGCTCGGACGTCATCTCGCGCATTGTGCGCGCAGACGAGGGGCAGGCGGCGCTTGACGGGCTTTCTGACGCCGTCAGGCGCAGCGTGGATCGCCTGATCTCCGGGCTCGCGGGAGGGCTCGGGCTTGAGGCGAAAGACTGCCGTTCGCTTACCGTGGCGGGCAACAGCGTTATGGAGCTGTTATTCATGGGCGTCTCGCCCTCTCCTCTTGGGAGAGCCCCTTTCGCGCTGCCGCAGAGGAGCTTCGAGCCTCGCCGCGCGGAGGAGCTGGGACTCTCCTCCCTGCCGGAGGATGCGCTCGTCTACGCCCTCCCTCTGATGGACGCGTTCGTCGGCGGGGATACTGCGGCGGTCCTCTACGAGGTTACGGAGGATGCCGCCTTGCGCGGCAACTCGGACGCGACGCGGCTGGTCATCGACCTGGGAACAAACGGGGAGATCGCTCTGTTGAGCGGAGGGAGGGCGACCGTCTGCTCCACCGCAGCCGGACCGGCCTTCGAGGGAGTGGGCATAAAGTGCGGAATGCCCGCCAT
>JBAYOX010000121.1:0-5706 GCA_041678025.1 Aminobacteriaceae bacterium | reverse complement strand
TCAGGATGACAAAAACCGGTCGGGATGATAAAAACTGGTCTGGATGACAGAAACCAGCTGGGATGACAAAAAAGCAGTTGGGATGACAGAGCTCGGCCGATATGGTGAAAACTGGTCTGGATGACGAAATCCGGTCGGGGTGGCAAATTTGGGTTTTGTGAGACGGTTTTTCATGCTCTTATCTTTTTTTGAAAGGGGGCTCAACTCGTCTCTTGTCTTGCAGCTGCGCAATCCAACCTTTGAAGGGAGACTGTTAACATGAAGAGAGTACTGCTTTTGCTTCTTACGCTCACCATAGCCTTCGGGGCGGTCGCCGCCGTGGCGGACGAGTACCCGACGAAGCCTGTTACGATCATCGTAGCGTCTAACGCCGGAGGCGGCACGGACACTATGGCCCGCCTGTTCGCCAAGTTCGCGGAGAAGTACTTCCCGCAGCCGTTCGTCATCAACAACATTGACGGTGCGGGCGGCCAGAGGGGTTTCGACGCTCTGGCACGCGCAAAGAAGGACGGCTACACGATAGGCACCATCTACACACCGCACTTCACGGCACACATCTCGGCCAAGAGGGCCAACTACACGATCGACGACTTCGACATCCTGTACAACTTAGTCACCGACCCGGGCGTGCTCATCGTACCCTCATCGAGCCCTTTCAACTCGATCGAGGACATAATCGAGGCTGAAAATGCCGCCCCCGGGACCCTCACAGGCTCGACCTCCGGTCCCGGCAGCGACGACGCCTTCGCCCTTGCCCAGTTCAACGAGTCGACGGGCTGCACGGTGAAGAGCGTTCCGGCCACCGGCTCTTCCAACGCGAAAGCCACGGTCATGGGGGGACACGTATCGATGGGCTTCATGAACCTGTCGCAGATAGAGTCGAACTACCATGCGGGCGAGATCCGCATACTGGCGATGATGACTTCAAAGCGCCACCCGAACGTCTCGGAGGTTCCGACGTTCGCGGAGCTCGGCTACAAGGTGATCTCCGACTCCTCCAGGGGATTTGCCGCTCCGGCGGGCTTCCCCGAGGATGCCTACAAGAAAATACTCGAGGTCTTCGAGAAGGTGCTGGCCGACCCTGATTTCCTCAACGCCGCCAAAGATCAGATAGAGATGAACTTCATGGGTCCTGAGGAGTACAAGGCGTACCTCGTGGATCTTCTTCAGGTAACGGACAAAGCCTATGAGAAGGATCCCTGGTAGAGAAGCGCCATGACCCCCACCACGAACCGGCTCTTCTCGGTCGCGGGGATGGGGCTCGCCGCGGTTCTTTTCCTGGGAGCAAAGGACTTTCCGGACCGGGCCGCATCCGCGGCCCGGTACATATATTTTCTGGCCGGAGTCCTCGCGGCGCTCTCCACCATCATGCTGTTCAGAAGCAAGGCCCTCGCGGGGCAGCTGGAGCGATGGATTCGCTCTCCTCGCAACTTTTTCTCTACTATCGTCGCGATGATCGGCTACGGGGCGGCAATACCGTACCTCGGCTTCTTCCTGGCAAGCGCCCTGTTCATGCCCGCGCTGGCGTTATTGCTGGGTTACAGACGACCACTGTTCATAGCTCTCGGGACGGGGCTGATCGTTTTGTTCGTCTACCTGGTATTTGTTTACTTTCTGGGCGTTCCGGTGCCCGCAGGGATCTGGGAGGGATAGAACATGACCGAGCATCTTGTTCCCGCTTTTATGTCGTTGCTTGATCCAGCGGTGCTGTTCACCATAACGATCGGATCAGTAGTCGGCATAATCGTCGGTGCCATGCCAGGACTGACGGCGACCATGGCGGTGGCGCTGCTTATCCCGGTTACATTCGGAATGCCGCCGCTTCTGGGGCTCTCCCTGATGGGAGGCGTCTACTGCGGAGGGATGTACGGCGGGGCCATTTCGTCCATTCTGCTCTCCACCCCCGGGACGCCCGCAGCGGCGGCCACGGCGTTCGACGGCTACCCGATGGCTCGTCAGGGAAAGGGCGGCACAGCTCTGACCATAGCGGCATGGGCCAGCTTCTGGGGAGGCATAATCTCAACCATCGCCCTTCTGCTGATGGCGCCCACGCTGGCTCACTTCTCACTGCGCTTCGGCCCGCCGGAGTACTTCGTTCTGGCGATAATGGGACTGTCGAGCATCGTCACACTCACCAAGGGCAGCATGATAAAGGGGCTGATAGCAGGCTTTCTAGGGCTGGTGGTGGCTACCGTAGGAATGGACCCCCTGTCGGGGTACATGCGCTTTACCTTCGGTCAGATCGACCTGTACGACGGGGTGCCTTTCATGCCAGCGCTCATCGGCCTGTTCTCCATCAGCCAGATACTAGACCTGACGGCGGAGACCCGCATCACCGAGGGACTTGACGGTACCTCTCTGACAAGCATAAAGAGAAGCAAGATGCCAAAGGGTCTTGGAGGCACAATATTCCAAGGGGGCATAATCGGCACTATAGTCGGTATGCTTCCCGGCGCGGGGGCGACAATTTCCGCCTTCATCTCTTACAACTTCGCCAAGCAGAGCGCGAAGGACCCGGAGACGTTCGGCAAGGGCAATCCAAAGGGAGTCGCCGCAGCGGAGAGCGCCAACAACGGATGTGTCGGGGGCTCGATCATACCGTTGCTCACGCTGGGCATACCCGGCAACAGCGTGGCCGCCGCACTGATGGGCGGTCTGATGATCCAGGGGCTGATCCCAGGTCCGGAGCTTTTTACCCGGTACGGGACGTTGACCTATGGTTTCATCCTATCGCTCTTTCTGGCCAACCTGGTTTTTCTGGTGCTCGGCCTCTACCTGGCGCCCTACTTCGCCAAGGTGACGAGCACCCCTAACGCTCTGCTCATCCCGGGGATCGCCATCCTGTCGGTCATCGGAAGCTACGCTATAAACAACAACATGTTCGACGTGTGGCTGATGATCGGATTCGGTATAGCCGGATACTTCCTGGATAAGGGCGGCTTTTCCACCGGGGCTCTGGTGCTCGGGCTGATACTTGGCCCGATAGCGGAACTGGGCTTCGGTCAGTCGCTCATACTGTCTCAGGGATCGCCCATGATCTTCTTCAACAGACCTCTGTGCATAGCCCTGTGGATTATCACGCTGGTGCTGATGATCCCGGCCTTCACTGGGGGGAAGAAAGACAGAAAATCTGCGTAACAAGGACCGGCCCCGAGCGGGCCGGTCTTTTGTTTTTAAGGCGCGAATAACGCGCCCGGTATCGACTTTTCGAGCCTTTTATGTTATTTTTTATCGGAGACAATTCCGCTCTCACGCAAAGGAGATGGTTCTGTGGATAGCGGACCGCAACCCTTAAGTAGAACTCACATTAGCAGAACACACAAAGCGTAATTCAGCGCCGACACGGCCTCCACTTCCGGTGAGCCGACGCCCGGCGCCCGCCGGGTTTTCTCACCGAAGACCCTTGAGCGAACTCAATTTTCCGGTCCCGTGTGCTTTGGAAACAGGCATCGCGGGCTGAGCGGCTTTGTGCCGCGCCGGGGACAAGGAGGCGTTGCCGTGATAGATCTCAAAGAAAAATTCCTCTCTAGCGTGGACAAACTCTTCGAACGCAGGCAGTTCAAGAGCCTAAAGGAGTTGCTGGCCGTCATGGAACCGGCGGATATCGCCGAGATTCTGGCGGACAAGGCACCCACGGAGCGCGCCTTCCTCTTCCGACTGCTTCAGAAGGACCAGGCTATTGACGTCTTCGAGTTCATGGAGGGGACGGAGCGCGAGGAGCTACTGGCCAACTTCACCGACTCGGAGGCCGCCTCCATAATCGAGGAGATGAGCGACGACGACCGCACCGCCCTGTTTGACGAGCTGCCAGCAAAAACCGTCAAAAAGCTCATACTGCACCTCTCGCCTCACGAGCGCAAAATAGCCAACACTCTGATGAACTACCCGCCGGACACGGCGGGACACATAATGACGCCCGAGTTCATCGACCTGAAGGAGAACATGGACGCTGAGGCGGCCATCGACAGGATTCGCGCGACGGCCGCGAACAAGGAGACCATCTACACGTCGTTCGTCATGAGCCCCGACCGCAGGCTGCGCGGGACCGTCCACTTGGAAGATCTTATTCTGGCCGCTCCGGACACTCTCGTCACGGAGATCATGGACGCCAACCCGGTATTCATCTCGACGTCGGATGACAGGGAGGAGGCCGCAGGCGTCATGTCGCGCTACGACCTGCAGACCCTTCCGGTGGTCGACAGCGAGGAGAGGTTGGTCGGCATACTGACATTCGACGACATCATCGACGTCATCCAGGATGAGGCTACGGAGGACTTCGAGCGGATGGCAGGAATCCGCCCGGTCGAGGAGAGCTACCTCGACGCCGGGGTCGTCACACTGTCGCGCAAGAGGCTCACCTGGCTGCTGGTCTGCATAGTCACTCAGCTCTTCTCCACCACCATCCTGGAGCACTACACCTTTGCTCTGGAAAGCGTGGTGGCGCTGGCCTTCTTCATACCGCTTCTGATCGACACGGGAGGCAACACGGGCACCCAGGCCTCGACGCTGGTGATACGCGGCCTGACCCTGGGGGAGATTACGTCCAAGGACATGTGGGCCGTTCTGATCAAAGAGGCACTTTCCGGCATCATACTGGGCAGCATTCTGGCGATCCTCGCTTCGCTGCGCGCATGGTCGATGGGAACGGGTGCAGGTGTCGCCATCACAGTGGCGATCTCCGTCGTCGGCGTGGTCATGATGGGCAATCTGGTCGGCGCGCTGCTCCCATTCGCCGCAAAAAAAATGAAGATCGACCCGGCTGTGATGTCCGGGCCGCTGATCACCACCGTGGTTGACGTGCTGGGCCTTCTGCTCTACCTGGAGGTTGCCAGGCGACTGCTGGGACTGGGCTAGGGGGCGCGCCGTGGCGGAGCTCTGGAAGTCCTTCCTTGCAAGCGTCGACAGACTGTTCGAGCGCAGGCAGTTCAAGAGCCTGAAGGAGCTGTTCGCCGCGCTCGAACCCGCCGACGTCGCGGAGATACTGGCGGAGAAGGCGCCGGCGGAGCGCGCCTTTCTCTTCAGGCTACTGCAGAAAGAGCAGGCCATAGAGGTCTTCGAGTTCATGGAGGGCACCGTGCGAGAGGAGCTGCTGGCGCACTTCACCGACTCCGAGATCGCCTCGATAATCGAGGAGATGAGCGACGACGACCGTACTGTCCTGTTCGACGAGCTACCGGCGGAGACGGTCACAAAGCTCCTGTCACACCTCTCCCCGAAGGAGCGCAGGCTGGCCAACACGCTGCTGAACTACCCCCCCGACACGGCGGGACACATAATGACGCCCGAGTTCATCGACCTTAAGGAAGGCATGGACGCCTCTCAAGCCATAGCCAGAATACGAGCGACGGCGGCGAAGAAGGAGACCATCTACACCTCCTTCGTCGTTGGATCCGACAGGAGGCTCAATGGTACGGTCCACCTCGAGGACCTCATCCTGGCGGATCCGAAGACGCCGATGACCGAAATAATGGACTCGAACCCCGTGTTCGTCAGCACGTGCGACGATCAGGAGGAGGCCGTCATGACGATGTCGCGCTACGACCTTCAGACACTTCCGGTGGTCGACAGCACCGGAAGGCTAGTCGGGATACTGACATTCGACGACATCATTGACGTCATACACGAGGAGACCACAGAGGACTTCGAGCGAATGGCCGGCATCG
The DNA here is from genome assembly GCA_041678025.1 of Aminobacteriaceae bacterium. Classification (GTDB taxonomy): domain Bacteria; phylum Synergistota; class Synergistia; order Synergistales; family Aminobacteriaceae; genus JAAYLU01. The sequence continues at coordinate 43 of JBAYOX010000121.1, read as the reverse complement.
TCCCGGCCGAGGAGGGGGACATCGACGCGAGTGTGCGCACCCT
>JBAYOX010000120.1:0-5744 GCA_041678025.1 Aminobacteriaceae bacterium | reverse complement strand
GTAGAAAACGACTTCACCCGCGAACGAAGGGAAGAACTTGAAGAGACGCTGTACTAGGAGTGGATACCGATGAAAGGGAGAAACATCCTCGCCGCGATCGTCCTTTGCGTGCTGCCGACGGCGGTTGTTGCCTCGACGGCCGTAACGGTCTACATCACCGAGACCGGTAACAAGTATCACACGTCCGGATGTTGCTACCTGAGCAAGTCGAAGATCGCCATCACGCGGGAAGAGGCGAAGGCACGAGGGCACACGCCCTGCGGAGTATGCAAGCCAGCGAGGTAGAGTGTGAAACGGTTTTTCTAGAACATGCAGAGAGAAGTCTGTTTTTCTACGTATGGATTTTCTTCATAGTATCGTATATGATACCGAAACAGGAAAGAGGCAGGTGATTCTCTTTTGTCCACCCTGGAAAAGACCATTGACTCATGGGATCGAATTGTCGAAGAGCAGTTCTCTACTGTGAAAAGCGTTTTGGAGTCGTTTGGTTTTAGGCTTGAAAACCAAAAGGGATCGCATTCCGTTTTTTGCCATCCACTAATAAGCGAATGTTACAAGCTTTGTCCCGAACTTTTTCCAAAGGATTTCGCGCCGGATGGCTCTCTGGTAATAGTACAACACAAGAACAAGGTGAAGAGATGGTATCTCCGCAATGCAGTGGTAGCACTGGAGAAAATCAAGGAGATAGAGGAAGTACACCGGAGGCGGTAAAGATGAAAAACTTGGACTACTACATGAAACTTCCGTATGTCACTGAAGTCACGGAATTATCGGAGGAGGACGGCGGCGGTGTTGTGCTGTGCCACCCGGAGCTGGGCAGACTGTCAACCAATGCATGGGGAGAGACGTATGAAGAAGCAAGGGGGATGCTGGTTGAAATAAAGCGGGGCGTTTTCGAGCGCTGCCTTGCCGAAAACCTTCCAATTCCAGAACCGAAGAGCAAAGACCTGCAAGAGTACAGCGGCAGAATACTTCTGCGCATGCCGCGTTCTCTCCACAAGGCCGTTGCGGAAGCGGCGGAAGAAGAGGGGCAGAGTATAAATGCCTATATCGTCGGTGCTCTGCTGAAAACTACAGAGAGAGGCGAGGTCGCCAAAGAAATGCTCGCCGTGATTTGTTCCCAAGTAGAGAAGACTATGCGCTTTGCAATGTTCAACTTTGAGGGGATCGGCTACTATGCCCAGGATCACGCGCTTGAGAAACAGGCGGCAAGGCGTGGAGCAGAACATCCGTTCTGGGCCGCGACTCAGGAGTCGTCTCAGGTATCATGAACACTCCATTCGAGCTTAACAGGTATTTTTATCTCAGCTCGTTCATGGCGGCCAACAAGGAGTTCAAGCCGGAGTCATTTGTCATGCCGGGCATCGAAGTACGACCGAACGTGATGCAAAACACCGAAGCAGCTGATCGATGGGACATCGCCCTGTTTATAGGAACCCCGGATAATACCAACAAGGCAAGCGTTCCGTACGATTTCGGCATTTCCATTTTCGGCATGTTCCTCTGCGAGTTCCCGGAGGATTCCTCGGCGGAAGAGTTGTTGAAGTTCAAGCGGCTTTTTTATGTCAATGCGTCATCCATGCTGTATTCGGCGGTTCGGGATCACCTGCTCACGCTGACCGCGCTCGGCCCCTACGGTCCCTTCGTTCTACCGACATACAGATTCGATCCAGAAGATATTACGGAGTGATTCAAGCACCGCACGAAGGTCGGAAATCCTTGACAACGCAACATCCCGAGGGGTATCATTCAGTTACGCTAATCCCCGTAGGGTTTCGTCCCTATGGCCCCCCGTCGGCCCCGGCCACGGGGCTTTTGTTTTCCGGGGGGGATTATCATGAAGAAACGCGCCATTGCTTTCATTTACGGATTCAAGCGGCGTCATGAAGATAATCAGGCTATCATCTCCTCGCACCAGTCCGCCCACCACTGCATCATCTCTCGCCGCTGGTCCATGTATTCCGCCCGGTTGTAGGCCGCTCTGATCCTGTTCGCGTCCTCGTGCGCGAGCTGGCGCTCGATCACGTCCGGCGGCCAGCCGTTTTCATTGAGGACGGTGGACGCCAGAGACCTGAACGAGTGGGCGGTAAACTCCTCCCCGGTGAACCCCATGGCGCGGATCGCGGTCCTTACTCCCCCGTCGGACATGGGGCGGGAGCGATCCCGGGCGGATTAGACGGACTTTTTCGGACTGTCAAAAGGCAAAAAAAGAGCCCCCATCCGGGTTTTTGAACTACCCCGGAGGAGGGCGAACTAAGTATTGGTGGAGGCGGGGGGGATCGAACCCCCGTCCGACAAGGGCCAGTCGTGGAAGCGCTACGGGCGTAGTTCCCGATTTAGTGTCGGCTCAAGACTCCCGGGAACGGGATTCTGTCACCCAATCCTCCTTGTCTTTTTTCCGGGACCGGAGGCGCTCCCCGAAAAGCATCCGCCTTTTTGTGTCGCCCTACGAAGAAACGGCGGCTGTTCCCGCGTAGGACGTGGCTGCTTTACGCAGCCAGTGCGTAGTTATTGTTGTTGACGTTTGTTTGTTTGTCCGCGTTTAACGAGGTTCGGACGACCTCGGCCCGCTCTTCCAGACCCTCCGTCTTGCCGTCGAAACCAGTCGCCCCCATATCTTGACGACTATTCTCCATCTCTGTCGCTGCGCCTGACAGCTCTCTCAATGCTTCTCTTCACATCGCGCTCGGCGATTGCATCTCTCTTGTCGAAGAGCTGTTTTCCTCTTGCCAGCGCCAATTCGACCTTCGCCCTCTTGCCGTCCTTTATATAGACCGACAGCGGTACCAAGGTCAGCCCTTTTTCGCGCACCTTGGAGAAGAGACGCACTATCTCGTGCTTCTTCATCAGGAGCTTCCTGTCGCGAAGGGGGTCGTGGTTGTAGTAGCTGCCCTTCTCGTACGGGGAGATGTGGACTCCGGTGAGCCACAGTTCGCCGTCCTTGATCAGGGCATACCCCTCCTTGAGGTTGATCTTGCCGTCGCGCACTGATTTTATCTCGGTCCCTGTCAGGACTATTCCGCATTCGAAGGTCTCAAGGACGAAATAGTCGTGGCGCGCCTTTCTGTTTTGAGCAACTTTATGATCGGGCATTTTACTTTACCTGCCGTGATTCTATCATTTTAGTCAGTATTAGTCAATCGCTAAGAGCAAGATCGCTTAGCTCCTCAAGAGGAGAGCGCACGCAGATGTCTCCGATTTGTCCGTGAACAGCCTGCTACAGATAACTTGGAGGTCCCGGTTTCATCCGGAACCTCCGTCTTTTGCAGTTCGTATCTGGTCGGGGCGAGAGGATTTGAACCTCCGACCTCCTGGTCCCGAACCAGGCGCGCTCACCAGACTGCGCTACACCCCGACTCTTTTCCGGTGCGGATTTCTCCGCAACGCGGAAGATTTTATCACCGTAAAGCTATCTCGTCAAACGGTCATCCCGTTTTCTGTCCTCATCCCCCGGCGCTGCTCCGCCATTTCTCTCCTTCTTCCAACGGATGCGGCTGGACGGGGCGGTCTCCGCTGCAAACGGTATCTCAGTCCATCCCCACGGGGTCACCAGCAGGAAGCGGAAGGCGATCCCTGCGCGGTTCAGGGCCCTGATGTGCGATATGTATCGGTAGACGTCCCCGATGATGAAGGTATCGCTGATCATCCAAATTCTGCGGCTGATCCCTCGGTTGAACAGCGCCGCGTAGTCTATTGCCATTCGAAGGCTGTCCTCGAAGTCCGCAGGCCCCACGTGGAGCACTACTACATCCTCGTTCCCAAAAGGCTTCTTGATGTTCGGCAGCAGGTCGGCGTAGCCGTCGACCCATTCAAGGCTGTTGAACAGGGCCTCTCCGTCCATCTCCATGACATTCTCGAAGAGCGCGGCCACCGGATCTATGTCCTGGTCCGGGTCCTCCGCCCTTATCGAGTCGTCCATCCACTTCTGCACCTGGTTGACAATGTCAATTATATACCGTGGATATTCCGAGCCCGACATGGCCGAGAGTATCTCCCCCACCGTCCAGTTCTCCTCCGGATCGATCCCGTCTATTTTTCTTTCCAGTGTCATGTCGTCCTCCGTGTTCCCGTTCTGTTTGGAAGCATAGCACATCAGCACAAGGCTAACAACTGGCAAAAGATGGAATCTGCCGCTCAGCTCTCTTTTCGCGCGAGTTTTTGTTACGTCCGGTTTTGATGATAGAATCGTGAGGTGACGAATTTATCCAGGGGGTGGAAATATGAGTACTTTCAGGCTTAGACGGAACTCGGCCCAACTTTTGATGATCGATATCCAGGAGCGGCTTCTGCCCGCCATCCATAACCACGAGACAATACACCGCAACGTGCTTAAGCTGGCCCGTGCGGCGGACGTGCTGAAGATTCCCTTCTGCTATACGGAGCAGTATCCAAAGGGACTGGGGGCAACGGACGGAGCGCTTCTGCAGGCCCTTCCGCAGGGCGTCGTGCGATTCGAGAAGAACGCCTTCTCATGCTGCGACGAGGAGGGGTTCGAGGCTGTCGTAGAGGCGCAAAATCGGCCCATCGTCGTCCTGTTCGGCATCGAGACACACATATGCGTTCTGGCCACAGCGCTGGATCTGCTTGAGAGCGGGCACAGGGTGGCCGTCGCTGCGGACGCTTGCGGAAGCAGGCTGAAGGAGCATTCGACACTGGCGCTGAACGTGATACGCAGCGCGGGCGCTCTCATCCTCCCAGTTGAGACCGTCATCTACCACATCATGGAGCGCTCGGGGACGCCGGAATTCAAGGCGCTTCTTCCTCTTTTCAAGGATTGACGCCAGGTTGGTAAAAAAGGACTCCGACCGTGCCAGGCCTAGTTGACTCGCCAGAGCAGGAGGGCCGTGCCTAGGAGGGTGACCAGGATGGAGTGAATCTCGCTCTTCCACAAAATACTAGCTTCAAAGGGGCCGCTCAAGCCTTTGAGTTCAAGCGATCGAGGGATGAAGCGCCCGGTGCGTGCGACGTACCGGGCGTACTCGTCTCCGAAGGTGCTGTGTAAGTACTCCTCTTCGTATGGAACGATCGCCACGCAGTAGACAAGCCAGAAGGAGGCTACAAACAGCGCCAGCGCCCTCCAACCTGCCAGCACCCCCCACCCTGCTCCGATGAGCCAGTTGCCGACGTAAAGCGGGTTTCTGACGATGGCGTACGGTCCCCATGTTGCAAGCCTGCTGGCACCGACCTTCTCACCCCTGTAACGGGTTATGCACCCCGCCGCCCACAGGCGAAGGCTCTGACCCAGAAAGACGAGGATAAGCCCTATAGTGGTGAATAAAGGGCTAGTAGGCACCGCTACCAACAGGACGAGGAGGAATAAAACGGTCCAAACTCCACCTCTTAGTCTGAATACTGTCGCTCTAATGTCTTTCACGGCTGTTTTCACAACTATCCAGTGCTCGCCTTGTGTCCTCTCCGTCCGAGGTCGGCTCGTTGTGATACAGGTTCTCACTGACCCCCCAGCCGAGCATGTGCACCGCGACGATGACCCCCATGCCAATCGCCAGATACTCCGTGAAGAAGCGCCATGCAATCGCGGTCACCCCGGCCATGTTCCACGGTACCAGCAGGCCGAATAAGGCTGCGCCTCCTCCCTCCGCTACCCCGCTCGCCCCTGGAGTGGGGACGAAGTAAAGCAGGAACATGAAGACGGCCTGTGCAAGTATCGCCTGCATGTAGTGGAATGGAAGCCCCATGGCCGAGATCAGGCACGGGAGGACGGAGAAGATACACAGAAGGTGCAG
>JBAYOX010000119.1:0-5774 GCA_041678025.1 Aminobacteriaceae bacterium | reverse complement strand
GCTGATCGCCTGCGGCGTTCTTTCGGCATCCATCACTCCATCTCCTTCACTATGAACAAACTCAAACGAGGGTGGCCATAGTCTTTCTTCAAAACGTGGAGCACACATCAAGCGCAGGACGAGGGCTCGGCCCCGCCCTGCTCTTGTTGGAAACGGTGTCTTTATACCTGTCTTGCGACCTCGTAGGCGCTCCATATCGCGTGTTTTATGTTCTCTGGGTTGAGAGCGTCGCCTATCAGGTAGACCTCGGGTAGTCTGGGCGCAAGCTCTCTGTACAGCGAGTTCTCAGCACGGTAGCCAGTAGCGAGAACTATGGAATCGACTGGTATCCCCTCTCCCCTGCCGAGCTTCAGCCCCGCCTCGGTTACTCCGACTACCGAGGTCCCGGTGAAGGTCGCGACCTCATGGAAGGCGAGCAGCTCAAGCAGCATCATCTTGTTCGGATAGGCCGTGTCGCCTAGCATCATCAGCTCGTTCAGTCGCTCGACTATGCTCGGTCTGCGCCCCTTCTGCGCGAGCCAGAGGGCCAGCTCGCACCCCACCAGACCGCCGCCGATGATCGCCACCCTGTCGCCCAGTGGCTTCTCGCCCATGAGGGCCTGCCTCGTAGTCAGCACTCGCGGGTCGTCCAGGTTCAGCCCGGGGACAGGCGGGAAGACCGGCTTTGAGCCCGTGGCGACAAACAGCGCCTGTGGATCCAGCATCATTATATCCTCGGCGCTCATCATCCTGTTAAGAGTAACCCCGACTCCCAGTACATCAAGCTCCCTCCTGTACCAGTCGAGCAGCCGCCTGTCGTCTATCTTGAAGTCGGGCTTCGAGCCCTCGATCACGTGTCCGCCCAGGGCGTCGCTCCCCTCGTACAGGCTGACCTCGTGTCCTCTAAGAGCACAGACTCTAGCAGCCTCCATCCCCGCTATACCACCGCCCACGATGTGCACGGAAACGGGGACCTGCGCCCTCTCAAGGGCGTACTCCCTCTCCCTGCCCGCAGCGGGGTTCACGGCGCAGCTAAGCGGCTTGCATCGGGCTATGCGCTTCAGACACGCCTCGTGGCAGCCTATGCAAGGCCTGACCTCTTCGGCTCTCCCCGACCTGACCTTCCGGGCCCAGCCGGGATCGGCCAGCAGCGGCCTGCCGAGCGAGACACCGTCCGCCCGCCCCTCAAGTATGGCCCTCTCCGCGACGCGCGGATCGCCCAGCTTGCCTGCGGCTATGACGGGGACGCTGACGACCTCCTTGAGCCGTTCGGTGAGGTGCAGGTAGCACCCCTCGTGCATGTACATAGGCGGGTGCGCCCAGTACCAGGAGTCGTACACTCCCCCGTCGGCGTTGAAGGCGTCGTATCCGGCCTCCTCCAGCACCCGGGCGACGGCCAGCCCCTCCGGCTCGTCCCTGCCTATCTCTACCGCGTCCTCGCCGGGCAGGATCCCCTTGTGGAAGCCCTTCATGTAGCTCTTAACACCGTAGCGAACCATCACCGGAAAGTCGGCACCGGCCACCTCCTTGGTCCGCCTCAGCAGATCGACCGGCGCGCGCATGCGGTTTTCAAAGCTGCCGCCGTACTTGTCGGTCCTCCGGTTGAACAGCTCCATGGTGAACTGGTCGAGAAGGTAGCCCTCGTGCACAGCGTGGACCTCTATGCCGTCGAAGCCGCTCTCCCGCGCCACCAGCGCCGCCCTGGCGAACTGCTCGATCAGGTAGTCCACCTCGTCGGTGGCCAGCTCTCTGCACGTGATGGAGCCGTTCCAGAAGTTAGGAACGGGCGACGGAGAGACGGGATTGCGCGTAGCCGTCTTCGGATGGACCACCCGTCCGAAGCCGAAAGTCATCTGAAGGAATATCCTGCAGCCATAGGAGTGAATGCGCTCGTTCATCTCGATTGCGGTCTGGATGAAGTGCGCCTGATTGAACATAGGGTCCGGCTGGGAGGGCATCACGAACGGTTCGACAAGCTGCTCCACCTTGGCGCACCCAGTGATGAGCAGTCCGACGTCGTTCCTGGCCCTCTCGACGAAGTACTCCACCCCGCGAGGGGTGAAGCCGCCCTCGGAGGTGACCAGCCCGCTAAGCCCCATGGGCGCCATCGATATCCTGTTCTTGAGCTCCAAAGAGCCTATGCGCATCGGCTGAAAGAGGGCCTCGTACATCACTTCGAACCCTCCCCTGAGGAGCGCAGCCGCTCCTCGACTGTTCTCCTCACCAGTGCGTCGTCGGCCATCCAGGGCAGAGTTATGCAGTCGCCAGTCTTCAGGTTGTGCTCCGCCGCCACCTTCATGGCGTTCTCGTTGCGCGCCCATGAGCGCCTGGCGACCCCTCCCATGACGTCCCAGGAGATTCCGTTTTTGATTATCTCGTCGACCCTCTCGCTCCCGTCGAGAACCAGTGAGAAGCCGCAGTGGATGCTCCTGCCTATGCCCACTCCGCCGCCGTTCTGCAGCGATACGAAGGTCATCCCCCGGGCGGCGTCTCCGGCGAAGCAGTGAGCCGACATGTCGGCTGTGACGTTGCTGCCGTCGCGCACGTTGGAGGTCTCGCGAGTGGGGCAGTCCGCGCCCCCCGTGTCGTGGTGGTCTCGCCCTATCATTATCGGCCCGGTCTCGCCGTCGCGGACCAGCCTGTTGAACCTGAGGGAGATGGCTATCCTGCCTGTGGCGTCCTGATATAGCATCCTGGCGCGAGTCCCTATCACCAGATTGTTTTCACCGGCGTGGCGTATCCAGTTGTAGTTATCGCGGTCCTGCGGCGACCGGGCCGGGTCGATGCACTCCAGAGCCGCGGCGTCCGTCCTGGCAAGGTCCTCGTCTCTGCCGCTCAGGCAGACCCATCTGAAGGGGCCGAATCCCCTGTCGAAAAGCTCGGGGCCGGTGATGGCCTCTATGAAGTCCGGGAAGATGAAGCCGTCCTTCTTGTCCCTGCCGTTGCGCGATAGCTCCGTGACCCCCGCGTCGAACATCGCCTCCATGATCGAGTTGCCGTACTCCAGGAACCAGGCACCCCTGTCCGTGAGCATCCTAAGGCATTGCCAGTGACGCCTCAGGCTCTCGTCGACCAGGGATTTGAACCGGTCTCGGTCATTTGAGAGCAGCTTCCTGCCCTCGTCGTAGCTCAGCCCCTGCGGGGTATAACCTCCGCTGTAGGGGATGTGGCACGAGGTCTGGTCGGATATGATCTGCGGGGTTATATTGCGTTTCAACAGATGCTCCAGCAGGTCGACCGTGTTGCCCCTGTAGGCTATCACCAGCCCCTCTTTCCTCTCGAGGGCCGCCAGGGCTTTATCTACCACTAAGTCCAGGTCGTCGGAGGCCAGGTCGAGCCAGCCGCGCTTGAGCCTCAGGTCGATCATGGCGTCGTTGACCTCTGCGATGATGGCGACGCATTTTGCGATCTGCGCCGCCTTCCCCTGGGCGCTACTGATGCTGCCTATCCCGGCGGTGACGTACAGCACTCCGCGAAGGTCGTCGCCCGTGCCGACGCCGGCCTTGCGCGCCGCGTTAAGCAACATGTTGAAGCAGCCGTGGATTATCCCCTGCGGCCCTATGAAGAACCAGCCGCCGGCCGTCATCTGGCCGTAGTTGCTCACTCCCATGGAAGCGGCGGTCTCCCAGTCGCGGTAGTTGTCGTATGCTCCCACCATCAGCCCGTTCGTGTTGATCACACGCGGAGTATGGGGGAACGAACCGAAGATCCCAAGAGGGTGGCCGGAGTGTATGACCAGGGTCTGGTCGGGCTCAAGCACCTCGAGGTATTTCATGACCAGCCTGTACTGGAGCCAGTTCTGAAAGACCTGCCCGGATTCTCCGTATGTGACCAGCTCGTAAGGGTAGAGGGCTACGTCGAAGTCAAGATTGTTGTCTATCATCACCTGAAGCGCCTTCGCTTCGATGCACTTACCGCTGTACTCCTCCACGCTCCTGCCCCGGATGCGCCCCTCCGGCCTGTAGCGGTAGGCGTAGATCCTGCCGTGTCTTGCCAGCTCCTCCATGAACTCGGGCGCAAGCTGCTCGTGCAGGTGAGGAGGAACGTAGCGCAGGGCGTTCTTGAGCGCTGTCTCCGACTGCTCCGGCGTTAGGGAGAAACCCCTTCCGGGCGCGCGGCGAACTCCTTCCACAAAGGCGGGGTATGAAGGGAGCGCGTCGTCCAGACGGATTTTCATGGCCTCCCGCAGATTGATGGAACCCGTTTCGTTCATGTTCTCGACCTCCCGTGCGTTCAGTCTTCGCTCATAGAATGTATGGCAAAGAGCGCGGATTGAACATCCTCTTTAATCACGATAAGCACGGGGCGATAAGTAGTATTAAAGGACTAACGATCTTGAGGGGGGCGTCTCTAAAGGCCGATGTAGCCCTTACGGATGGCGTACTTGGTCATCTCTACAGTGTTCTTCAGACCGAGCTTTTTCATTATGTTCTGTCTGTGCGAGGCCACTGTGTTGACGCTGAGGTGAAGCCTGTCGGCCGCCTCGCGATTGGTCAGCCCCTCCGCCAGCAGGCAGAGGACCTCCGTCTCTCTGGACGACAGCTCCTCCTCGAGAAGCTTCTGCTTGCCGCCGGAGAGCGATATCAGAAACATGTCGGACAGGATGTTCTTCAGGCAGTCGCCTATGTACTTCCCTCCGGAGCTCACCATGCGAACTGCGTCCTCCAGCTCCTCGAACGCGCAGTCCTTCACCAGGAAGGCCGATGCACCGGCACGGAACATCTCGTAGACGAAGCCCGCGTTGGCGTACATGGACAGGGCGACCACGCTTATCGAGTCGTCGAAGGCCTTTATCGCCATCGTGGCCTCAAAACCGTTCATCACAGGCATCATCACGTCCATGACTACAATGTCCGGTCGAAGCTCGCGGGCCATTCTGACAGCCTCCTCGCCGTCGGCGGCCTCACCAACCACCTTCATGTCCGGCTGCCTCGAGAGCAGCGCCTTCAGCCCGTCGCGCAGGATCTGATGGTCGTCGGCTATCAGTATGTTCATCAGGCTACCTCCAAGGGGAAGGAGAGACCGATCCAGGTACCGTCGTGCGGCTTCGAGCGTACCTCCATCACCCCTCCCATCAGGGAGACCATAGTCCTGAGGCTGAACAGGCCGTATGAGTTCGGCGACATGCAGGCCTGCTCAAGGAGGGCCGTGTCGAACCCGCTTCCGTTGTCCGACACGTCGAGCAGCACCCGGCCGTTCTTTTCGGACAGGCAGACGTGCGCCTCGTCCGTCTCCGCGTGTTTTACGACGTTCATCAGGAGCTCCTGAGCAGAGCGGAAGATGAACGCCTTCAGGTTATCGTCCAGCCCCTCCGGCAGCGGGTCGCTGGTGAACGAGATCCTCAGTCCGTGCTTTTTGAGAAACTCCTCCTTTAGGCCAAGAATGGCCTGCTCAAGGCCGAACTCGTAGAGCACGGGAAGCCCCAGATTGAACAGATGAGACCGTATGTGACTTAGAGTCTCGTCTAGGGTGGCTACGACACTGTCTATCTCCTCCCTTGCCTCCGGGCTGTCGATCGAGTCGCCCAGCAGGCGCAGTTTGAGCTTCGAGATCGCTAGGTTCTGACCTATGGAGTCGTGTATCTCCATGGCTATGAGCCTTCTCTCCTGCTCCTGTGTGACGGACAGGGCATAGGTCAGCTTGCGCAGCCGTTCCAGGTACTCTCTCTCCCTCTCCTCGGCCCTTTTTCTGTCGGTGATGTCGAAAAAAGCGCCGATCAGGCCGGTCGGCTCGCCCTCTTCTTTTATCAGGGCCTTGTAGAACGCCGTGTCGTGAAATGTGCCGTCGCTGTGGAG
>JBAYOX010000118.1:0-5780 GCA_041678025.1 Aminobacteriaceae bacterium | reverse complement strand
TCGATCGACGAGGCGGTGAAAATCGTCGACGAGATAGCCCCGGAGCACGTACAGGTCATGATGGATGAGGCTGAAGAGGTCGCCGCGCGGCTTGCGAACTACGGCTCACTCTTCATAGGGAGTCACGCCCCCGTCGTATTCGGCGACTACGCATCGGGGCCGAATCACATACTGCCCACGGTCGGATCGTCGCGTTTTTCCAACGGGGTTTACGTGGGGACCTTCCTGAGGACCTGTTCATTCCAGAGGGTGTCGGCCGAGGGTGCGAAGGTCCTCGCCGGACCCTGCTCCGTTCTCGCCGGCATAGAGGGGCTGTTCGCTCATAAGCGCTCGTCGGAGCTGCGACAGAGATAGAAAGCTGATATTTTTTCAGTGTGTCGCACACGACGGATTATCGGCTATAATGGCTTCTATTCAGCCAAAAAGCAACCTTGCAGGCTGAGATTATTTATGGATGGAGGGATTGAAGTGAGAGTAAGAAAGAGAGTAGCGAGCAGAGTTTGCTTGGTCCTGGCGCTGTCCCTTTTCCTCGTCTCCGGTCAGGCTACGGGAGGAGAGAGACTGGACAGGATTTTGGACACCGAGGTACTATTGGTGGGAACGCCCGGAGATTATCGCCCCTTCTCGATGTATGACGCAGATGCCTGCAAGTATGAGGGGCATGACATCGATTTGGCGGAGCTCCTGGCGCGGGAACTCGGTGTCAAGGTCGAGTTCGTTCCTACAACTTGGGCCGACCTTATGCAGGACTATTCGGACGGGAAGTTCGATATTGCCGTTGGAGGCATAACGAGAAGCCTCGCCAGGATGTTGAAGGGAGATTTTCTCCCCCCCTACGCGCCAAACGGCAAGGTGGCGATCATCCACAAGAAGAACAAGGACAGGTTCACCTCCCTCGAGGCCATGGACGTCCCGGAGACCACAGTCATAGTGAACCCGGGCGGGACCAACGAGAAGTACGTCAACGAGAACTTCAAGAGGGCCAAGGTCGTGACGCACGGGAACAACGCGGAGATCCCCGGAATGATCGCCGAGGAGAAGGGGGATGTGATGATCTCGGAGGTATACGAGGCCGTAGTCTACTCGAGGAAGGACGACAGAATCTACGGAGCGTTCACAGACAAGCCTTTGACCAAGATAAGCTTCATGGGGTTTTTCATCCAACAAGACGACCCGGAGTTCCTCAAGATAATGAACTACCTGTGGAACGACGCTAAGTTGCGAGGCGACCTGGGCGTTCTAGAAGAAAAGTGGCTTAAATAGCCATTGTGCACTCTGCTTAAAAAAGTGCTATAATGTCGTGCGCCTAGCGACGGCAAGGACGGTTGCCTGCGGGGAATCCAGTCCCGTGCGGCGGAGACCTTCGAATCCTGTCAGGCCCGGAAGGGAGCAGCAGTAAGGAGAACGCTCCGGGCGCCACGGGGAAGCTGGGTTTCCCGCAGGCAACCGTCCTTTTTTACTCCTCCTCTCCGGAGGGCGAGTCTTTCGATGGCGATAGCTCGATCAGTGCCTCGACGAGCTTCTCCAGGTTTTCAAACTCCGGCGCTTTGATCTCATGGACGCACTTGTGAAGGTAGTTTTTCAAAATCTCGATGCACGCCTTCTGCATCGCCTTCCTGGCGGCCGAAAGCTGCAGGAGTATGTCGTAGCACTGTTTCTCTTCTATTATCATCCGCTGGATGCCGCGAAGCTGCCCCTCAACGCGGCGAAGGCGGTTTAGAAGGGCTTTCTTCTCCTTCGGAAGGTTTTCGAGCTTCTCGATGAGCGAATCCTTCGGCATTTGTCTGCTCTCTCCTTATCAACTCGGATATATATACGGGGTATATGGTACTTCGAGTCGGGTTGAAGGTCAACCGGCATTTATGCTATAATTCCTTGTCCTCATTACGCACACGGGCTGATGAACCGGGGGGTGCCGGATGAATCCGGTTCCCGGTTCAGGTGATGCCTGTGGAGGGAAAACTATCTATCTCAGGAGGGGTTATTTTGGCAGTTGTCAGCATGAAGCAGCTTTTGGAGTGCGGGGTTCATTTCGGTCATCAGACTCGCCGTTGGAATCCAAAGATGAAGCCGTACATCTTCACGGAGCGGAACGGAGTTTACATAATCGATCTGCAGAAGACAGTACGCGGCCTTGATAAGGCTTATGAGTTCGTTAAAGAGGTTGCCAGGAGCAACGGCACCCTTCTCTTCGTAGGCACCAAGCGCCAGGCTCAGGACACGATAAAGGACGAGGCGGAACGCTGCGGACAGTTCTACATAAACCAGCGCTGGCTGGGCGGACTGCTGACCAACTTCGTTACCATAAGGAAGCGCGTGGCCCGTATGGTGGAGCTGCGCAAGATGGATAACGACGACGACTGGGGCGACCTCCCGAAGAAGGAGATCATCCTTCTTCGCAAAGAGCTCGCCAAGCTCGAGAAGAACCTGAAGGGCATAACGAACATGAAGGCCGTCCCGGACGCAGTTTTCCTCATAGATCCCAGGAGAGAGGAGAACGCCGTCCTTGAGGTCAGAAAGCTCGGCATTCCTGTGATCGCAATTGTGGACACAAACTGCGACCCCGAGGTTATCGACTTCCCCATCCCTGGGAACGACGACGCCATTCGTGCGATAAAGCTGGTTGCGAGCCTTATGGCGAACGCCTTCATAGAGGGCAAGCAGGGGGAGGATTCGGCGGGCGAGCCTTTTGAGGCCGTCGAGGCCGTCGAGGGCGACGAGCAGGACGACGATGCCATCATAGACAAGAAAGAGCATCTGCACGAGGTTTACGACAGCGATACCGAGGAGGCCTAAGGGTCCCTTCCTCAGCGGAATACGACCTATTTACGGAAGAGGAGGCAGTAAAATATGGAAATTAGCGCGGGCGCTGTAAAAGAGCTCCGTGATAGGACCGGCGCAGGTATGATGGACTGCAAGAACGCTCTCGTAGAGAATGCGGGAGACGTGGAGAAGGCCATCGATTATCTCAGGGAAAAGGGGCTGGCGAAGGCCGCCAAGAAGTCCTCCCGGACTGCGGCCGATGGCAGGATATTCTCATACATTCACACCAACGGCAAGCTTGGTGCCCTGATCGAGCTCAACTGCGAGACGGATTTCGTGGCCAAGACCGACGAGTTTCAGAACCTGGGACACGAGCTATGCATGCATATTGCCGCCGCAGCCCCCATGTTCCTCGTTCCGGAGGACGTAACATCGGATGTCCTCGACAGGGAGCGCGAGATATACAGGCAGCAGGCCCTTGAAGAGGGGAAGCCTGCCAACATAGTTGATAAGATAGCCGATGGAAAGATCAACAAGTTCTTCGAGACCAGCTGCCTTATGGAGCAGGTGTGGATCCGCGACAGCGACAAGAAGATCAAGGATCTGATCGTCGAAGTGATCGCAAAACTCGGTGAGAATATCGTAGTGAGGCGTTTCTCCCGTTTCTCAATCGGGGAGTAGCGCGCAGAAAGGTGAGGCGGGGCTTCAAGCCTCGCCTTTTTCATGCCCGAAAACCCTGAAAGGGGGATGACAGTTTGAAATTCAAGCGTATCCTTTTGAAGCTCTCGGGCGAGGTCCTGGCCGGCGAACAGGCTTTTGGGTTCGACTTTGACGCGGTTCGCAGGATCGGAGAGGAGATCGTCGAGGTAGCCAGGGCCGGAGTGCGGATCGCCATGGTCGTAGGCGGCGGCAACATGCTCAGAGGAAGGGAGCTCGAGACTCTGGGAGTCGAACGCTCTCAGGCCGATTATATGGGCATGCTGGCCACGGTCATGAACGCTCTATGCCTTCAGGACGTACTCGAGAAGTACGGCGTTCCCACCCGCGTCCAGACGGCGATAGAGATGCGACAGATGGCCGAGCCCTACATTCGCCGCAGGGCCCTGCGCCATCTGGAGAAGGAGCGTATCGTAATCTTCGCGGCGGGTACCGGATCCCCTTATTTTTCCACCGACACAGCGGCCGCTCTGCGAGCGGCGGAGATAGGCGCCGACTGTCTGTTGAAAGCTACGAAGGTAGATGGTATATATAGTGCTGACCCGAAGAAACATCCGGAGGCGGTCCTGTTGCACAGGCTCACTTATTCGGAGGCCCTTAGTAAACGAATCGAGGTCATGGATGCAGCGGCGTTCTCTCTGTGCATGGAGAACTCTATTCCGATAGTCGTCATGAATATCTTGAGAAAGGGCAACCTGAAGGAGTTTCTGATCTCGGACTGTGATATCGGCACCACCGTCTCCGATTGAGCGCTCGTGAGCCCGAGTATTTACGTAACGCTTTCGACCCCCTAAAAAAGGGGATTATCTGTTATGAAGGAGGTAATCCGCTATGCCGAAAACAGAGCTAAAGGAAATGAAAGAGAGAATGGAGAGGGTAATTGAACACCTCGGCAATGAGTTTCTTGCTATAAGGACAGGCCGTGCACATCCGGGCCTGGTCTCCGACATCAAAGTGGACTATTACGGGGCTCCAACCCCCGTCAAACAGGTAGCCAACATCTCTGTCCCGGAGGGCAGGCAGATAGTAATCGCCCCCTTCGACCGAAGCGCGTTGAAGCTCATAGAAAAGGCCATTTTGGCCTCCTCTCTCGGGGTGACCCCGCAAAGCGACGGCGAGGTCATCCGGGTCAACCTTCCGGAGCTGACCAGAGAGCGCCGTGTCGAGTTGACGAAGCTAGTCGGGAAGTACGCAGAGGAGGGACGGGTGGCCCTTCGAAACATACGCAGGGACTCCAACGAGGTTCTGAAAAAGATGGAGAAGAACTCCGAGATAAGCGAGGACGACCTGAAAAAGCATAACAAGGAAGTGCAGGATATCACGGATGACTTCATAAAGCAGGTGGACGAGGTCCTCAAGGTCAAGGAGAAGGAGATAATGGAGGAGTAAGACGCCACCATCCGGACCGTCAGTAGAGTTCGGCAACCAGGTGGTATTCTGTAGGAATAACATAGCGACGGGGCGCGCTCTGCGGAGAGGCACCCCGTCGCTTTATCGATGGCGCTCTTCCCCTACTCAAGCTCCCGCAGGAACTCCCCTAGGCGACTCATGCCCTCGCGTATTTCCTCCTCTGAGTTGGCGTACGACACTCGCACGTTTCCACCGGCCATGAACGCGCTTCCCGGGACGAGAGCGACGTATTTCGACTCAAGCAGAATTTTGCAGAAGGCCGCGTCGTCCGTTATTGCTTCACCCTTCCATCTTTTCCCCAGCAGTTTTTCGATGTTGAACCACACATAGAATGCGCCGTTCGGCTCGGTGAATGATATTCCTGGCATCCCCCTCATCAGTTCGACTGCGAGGTCGCGCCTCCTGCCGAAGGCTTCGCGCATGGCCTGAACGTCGTTCTCAGCCTCCCTCAGCGCGCCGAGCGCGGCCCATTGCGCTACGGAGCACGCATTCGACGTTATGTGCCCCTGAAGGTCGTTAATGTAGCCCATTACCTCCGACGGTCCAAGGGCGTAGCCTATCCTCCATCCGGTCATGGCGAAGGCCTTGCTGACTCCGTTGATCACTATCGTGCGATCCCGCGCCTCGGGGACCAGGTTGAGGATATGATGATGAGAGGAGGAGCCGTAGACCAGGCGTTCGTATATCTCGTCGAACAGAATGAACAGGTTTTTCTCCACCGCCAGCTCTCCAAGACAACGCAGGCACTCCTCGTCGTACACGGCCCCCGTCGGATTGTTGGGGGTGTTGATTATCATGCCCCTTGTCTTTGGTGTTATTGCCTCTCTTACCATCTCGATTCGCGGGATGAAGTCCGTTTTGGATGTGTCCACATGCACGGCGTTCCCGGC
>JBAYOX010000117.1:0-5786 GCA_041678025.1 Aminobacteriaceae bacterium | reverse complement strand
TCACAAGGGACGGGATAGCCGCCGTCATCCACGACTGGACGGTCGACCGAACCACGAACGGCTCGGGCGAGGTGCGCAGCATGGACTACAGCGACATACGCATGCTCGATGCCGGCTCGTGGCTTGACCAACGGTTCGCGGGGACCAGCGTGCCGCGCATCGAGGAGGTCTTCGAACTTGCCCCGAAGGGGACGTCTCTGAACGTGGAGATAAAGAGTCGCCCGAACGACCCTCCGGGGCTGGAGGAGCTTGTCGCGTCGCTCATAGTGAAGCACGACCGCCTGCAGAACACCATCGTCTCCTCGTTCAACCACAAGAGCATAAAACTGCTTCACAGGCTGAATCGCGACATAAAAAAGGGGATTCTGTACGAGGGGGTTCTGATCTCGCCTCTCTCCTACGGAGGGCGTCACGGGCTGGGGCTGTACAGCCTGCACCCGTGCCACGACTACGTGGACAACAAGATGGTGAAGACCGCCCACGGCAGCGGCATCAAAGTGGCCTGCTGGACGGTGAACACCGCCGAGCGCGCCCGCGAGCTGCGCGAAATGGGAGTCGACATAGCCATCACGAACTACCCCGACAGGCTGCTGGCCGAGACGAAGTAATCACTTCTCTTGAGATCCTTCCTCCGCTTTGCTCCGTCAGGATGACAGTATAGCATCCCGCAAGGGCACAGCCTATTACATCGTCCTTAGCGCAGCACTCCTGTCGCTTAACTGCCCCTACGCGAGCCCCATAGGTTTGCGACGGCGAAGACCGACGTGCCGGCGATCAGCAGGAATGAGATCGCGTTTATCACAGGAGTCGAGCCGTCGCGCACCTGCATGTACATGTTTATCGGCAACGTCGCCTGCGACCCGACGGTGAAGACGGTCGTGTTGAAGTTCTCGAACGACATCAGAAAGGCCACCGCCGCGCCGCCGACTATCGACGGGCGCAGGTACTTCAGAGTGACGAACCACAGCACCTCCGCACGGTTCGCCCCCAGGTTGTACGCCGCCTCCTCAAGCGACCTGTCGAACTTCTTCAGTCTCGCCGAGATCACCAGAGCCACGATGGTCGAAATAAAGGAAGACTGTCCCAGCACCACAAGCCAGTACCCCGGTGCCAGGAACTTCACGTAGATGCCCAGAGAGTCCTCTATCATAATGCCCATCGTGTTCGCGAACATCAGTATCGATATGCCCAGAATAACCCCGGGGATGACCAGCGGGGCGATCATCAGGAAGTAGAGAACCCCCTTGAAGCGGAACTCCTCCTGCTCGAACAGGAAGGCCGCGCAGGTGCCGAGGATGGTTGAGATGACGGTCACGGCCAGCGCCGTGCGGAACGACGTAGCGATGCTGCGAAGGTTGATCTGGTCGTTGAATATGCCCAGCTTCTTCGGCCCCTCGCCGAAGAACCAGTCGAGAGTGAACCCCTCCCACGGCAGGGACGGGTACATCGAATCGTTGAACGCCAGCACCATCGTCACCAGCAGTGGAGCAAAGAGGATGACGAAGTAGGTGGTCATGAAGATGCGGAATCCGATATCGTACCCCTTTGAGGTCGGAAGAGACCTGATCATTTGACCACATCCTTCAGGTTCTGCCCGGTCAGCCGTAGTCCGAGCCAGATGATGAGGGAGGAGAGCCCCAGCAGCAGGAAGCCGAACGCCGCCCCCTGGTTCCAGTTGAAGTAGAGTATTATCTGGTTGTAGATCTGCTCTGTGAACCAGAGAGAGTTCTTTCCCCCCATCAGGTTGGGCGTCAGATAACTCCCGAGCGCCAGCATGAATACTATAATCCCTCCCGAGACCAGTCCCGGAGCGCAGTGAGGGATGATGACCGTGCGCCATATCGCGCTCTTCGAGGCCCCGAGGTCGTAGGCCGCCTCGATCAGCGCGTCGTCGAGCGCGTCCATCACGCCAATAACCGGGACGACCATGAAGAGCATGCTGGTATAGACCAGCCCCATCACCATCGTCACGTCGTTGTAGAGCATCTCTACCGGCCTGTCGAACAGGCCGAGCGAGACCAGGAACTGATTAATCACGCCGCTCTCGCGAAGCAGGATGATCCAGCCGTAGACCCTGATGAGCTCGCTGACCCAGAAGGGTACCAGCACCAGCAGCATCAGAAAGCCCCCCGTCCGCACCTTCGCTACCTTAGTGATGTAGAAGGCCACCGGCAGCGCCAGCGCCATAGCGATGAAGGTAACGAGGATCGAGTAGCCGGCGGTGCGCACGAAGGTCAGCCAGTAGATGGGCTCCTGGAAGAAGGCCGAGTAGTTGGCCAGGGTGAGCCCGGTGCCGCTTGAGGACGTGAAGGACAGTCGCAACAGCTCCAGATGCGGCAGAACCACCAGCAGGCCGAGCCACAGAGCCACAGGCATGAAGAAGAAGAGAAACCCCGCCCTGCTACCCTTCATCGTACATCTTCCAGTCCCCGGCGGGGAAGCAGAGGGATGCCGCTGCGTCCCACCCCACCAGAATCCTGTCGTTCACCCTGATATGGTCGTACTGCCTCGTCTGCGGCAGGGCGACCGTAAACTCGTCCGCTGTCCCCTCCGGAGAGACCAGCAGGCGGCTGTTTCCGCCATCGAACAGGATCGCCTTCACCGACACAGGCAGAGAGTTGAATCGTTCGTCCCCCTCCGGAGGGCCGATGACCATCGACTCGGGGCGGACGAAGAGATCGTGCGGCTCCTCCGAAGAGAAGTCCTTGCCGAGCATCGGGACGCGTAGCTCCCACCTCCCGGCGTAGGCCGCGTTAATCCCTTCTCCGCAGGCGCGCAACGTCACGGGCAGCCTGTTGTTCGCGCCGACGAACTGAGCCACAAACGACGATATCGGCGAGTGGTACAGCTCCTGCGGCGTGCCGATCTGCTCGAAGACCCCGTTGTTCATCACCGCCACCCTGTCGCTCATCACCATCGCCTCCGACTGGTCGTGCGTGATGTAGACGAACGTAGTCCCCACCTTGGACTGAAGGGCCTTCAGCTCCACCTTCATGTGCTCGCGAAGCTTCGCGTCCAACGCGCCCAGCGGCTCGTCCAGCAGCAGCACCGCCGGTTCGAGCACAAGGCAGCGGGCTATCGCTATCCTCTGTTTCTGCCCGCCGGAGAGCTGGTCTATCTCCTTCTTGCCGGAACCGGGCAGGCCGACCCGCTCCAGCATATCGTTCACCTTGCGCTCGACCGCGGCACCCTTCTCCCCGCGGCGGCGCAGCCCGAAGGCCACGTTCTCGAAGACGTTCATCATGGGAAACAGAGCAAGATTCTGAAAGACCAGGTTCACAGGGCGCATATTAGGAGACACCCCGTCCATATCGACGCCGTTCAGCAGGATAGTCCCCGCGTCCTGCCGGTAGAAGCCCGCTATCATCCGAAGAAGGGTCGTCTTGCCGCACCCCGAGGGGCCGAGGATGGAGAAGAAGCTGCCGTCCTCCACGTCGAATGAGACTCCGTCAACCGCTGTGAAGCCGCTGAAGCGCTTGACCAGGTTGCGAACAGAAAGAGCGTTTTGCATAGGCGGTCACTCCTAAGTGAAAAGCAGGCGGCGGTCTTTCGTTTTAGGGCCGCCGCCTGTCCGATTCCGATGGAAAACCTCGCGGCTTGTCGTTTGCCTACCTGGCCGCCTTGACTTTATCGAGGGTCTTGCCCTCCATCTCCTCAACCCCCGCCGGTACGGTCGGATACCAGTTGATCTTCGCCAGCACCTCGGGCGGCAGTCCGCGCTCGAAGTTCGCCTTTATCTCCTCGTCCAGGAACTTCACCGCGTCCTTCGAGGCCGTGCCGTAGGTCTCGCGGTTGGTGAAGAAGGCCGCGTTCTCCGGGCGCAGCATGAAGTTGATGTACTTGTAGGCTGCCTCCACGTTCTCCGAACGCGCCGGAATCGCGAAGGTGTCCACCCACGCCAGAGCGCCGCTCTCGGGCGCCAGATAGTCGATGTCCGGGTTCTCCGCGTGCAGCTTCCAACCCGCCTGCTCCCACGCAGACGCCGCCCACACCTCGCCTGAGCGCAGAAGCTGCAGCAGCTGGTCGCCGTTGTCCCAGTAGGTCTTGACCGCCGGTTTGCCCGCGATCAAAGCCTTCTCCATCTCGTCGAGGAACTTCTGGTACTCCTCGGGCTTGTCGTACAGCGAGAACGGGTCGTACCCTAGCGAGAAGCCCATCCCGATCAGGGTCGGCCTCTTCATCCGGTACGACACCCTTCCCTCGTACTTCGGGTCTAGCAGGTCCTTGAAGTCCTTGATGTCCGGGGCGAGCTTCCTGTTGAGCACAAGCCCCTCGGTGCCGTAGATGTGCGGCACGGCGTAAGACTGCCCCTCTACGAGGGTGTTCTGCTTCACCGCCTCCAGCAGCGAGGGGTCGATCTGGTCCGTGTTGATCTTCGAGAAGTCGATCGGCTGGTAGATCTTGTACTGCTCGACCACGGACGATATCCGGTCCTGCGACGGCTGAGCCAGGTCGAAACCCCCTCCGCGGGTGGCGCGCAGTTTGCTGATCATCTCCTCGTTGTTGCTAAGGGTGATCTCCACCTTGATGCCGGTCTCCTCGGTGAACTTGTCCACCAGCTCCTGCGGGGCGTACCCCGCCCAGGTGATCACCCGCAGAACGGACGCCTCCGAGACCCCGGCTAGCAGTGGCAGGGCCAGGGCGACGACGCACATCACAATCAGAAACCTTTTCATACGAATCCCTCCTGTTTTGCAAAGATGGATGAAGTACCGTTTACCCGCTTAATATGCGGGTTCGCGGCCTCTTAAGCCCTTTAATTCTATTTGTATCGTACGGTGAAGTCAACAGAAAAATTGCTCTGTTTTAGACTTTGATAGGAGGTGTTGAGCGGCAGGTCCTTTACTTTCGCAGCAGGTCGATTATGAAGATTGCGCCCCCGAGGCAGAGCAGCATATCGGCGGCGTTTATGGCCAGCGGGCCGACTTGCAGCCAGTCGACCACGTATCCGTAGGTCAGCCTGTCGGCCATGTTTCCAGCGGCACCCGCGTACAGAAGGGGCCAGGCGGCCGAGCCTCGCAGGGCGGCCAGCGCCCTGTGCATCGCCGCCAGAATAAAAAAGGCCGCGACGCTCATCAGCTGCGCCGCGCCCGGTGCGGAGCGGAGAAAAGAGAAGGCCACCCCGTGGTTGAAGCGGAGGCCGAGAGAAATCAGCCCCTCTCCCGCCTGGCTTGGGAGCGAGGCGAGCGCCCAGCCTCTTAGTGCGATGTGCGCTGTCAGGGCCGCCGCGAAGAGCAGGATGTGAAATGAGCGGCGCATCTCTCCTACGGCGACGTGTAGCAGTCGAACGTATCCCGTTCGTCGCTGTTCATCTCGAATATCAGAGCGAACTCGTGAGAAACGCGCTCGAATGCTCTCAGGACATCCGGGTCGAAGTGCTCCGGGCTCACCCTGCCGTCTCCCTCGAGCAGGATCTTCATCGACTGCTCATGAGTCAGCGGTGGCTTGTACGACCTCGACGAGCGAAGCGCGTCATAGATGTCCGCGATGGTGGCGATACGCCCCTCCCACGGAATGTCCGTCCCCTTCAGGCCAAGCGGGTATCCGCTGCCGTCCCACCTCTCGTGGTGCGTCATGCAGATATTCCGGGCCATTCCAAGCCATGACGACTCGCCGATTATCTCCGCCCCCCACTGAGGGTGCATCTTTATCTGCTCGAACTCTTCCTCCGTAAGCGCTCCCGGCTTCACAAGAATACCGTGAGGAATCCTCAGCTTGCCAATATCGTGTAGCCGCGCGAAAAGGGCGATGTCGTCCTGCTCTCCCGCGTCGCGCCCCGTCTCGCG
>JBAYOX010000116.1:0-5795 GCA_041678025.1 Aminobacteriaceae bacterium | reverse complement strand
CGGTGTCCGTGTCCAGGCTGATCAGGAGTGCCTCCGCAGTGAGCCCGAGAGTTCGCCCCTCGGTGCAGTCATCGGGCACCTCCAGTATCAGGGATCCGTAGGTCTCCGAGAAGAGCTCCTGACAGTCGAACGCCTCGTCGATCTTTACCCCAATGCCGTTTCCCTGCGCCATGTTCATCAACGCCAGGGCTGCGCCTCTGTAGGAGGGCGCGGCACACGCAAGCACCATGCCCTCCCTTATCAAGCGCGACGCCTGCTCCCAGACTCTCCTGAGCGACTCAGCCGACGGAAGGCCGTCCTCGCCGAAGTCGGGGCGCAGCCAGACGACACGGCTTCCGGCTCGCTTGAACTCCGGCGACTGCACGAACCGCCTCTCCCCAGCCGCTACAGCGAAGGAAATCAGCGTCGGCGGGACGTCCAGCTCCTCAAAGGTCCCGGACATAGAGTCCTTGCCGCCGATGGCGGCTATGCCGAGCTCCATCTGCGCGCGATACGCACCCAGCGCCGCCGCCAGAGGCAGGCCCCAACGCCTCGGGTCCGTGCCCGGCTTTGGGAAGAACTCCTGCAGGCTCAGGTAGACCCCTTCGACCGGCGCTCCGGCCGCGACCAGCCCAGCGACCGACTCCACCACCGCTAGATACGCCCCGTGATAGGGGCTCCTGGAGCTGATGAAGGGGTTGTATCCGAAGGACATGAACGAGCAGGTCTCACTGCCGCCGGGCACCGGGAGGATGTGGACCATAGCCGCCGGGGGCGTCGCCTGACGCCTTCCCCCCAGGGGGGCCAGCAGGGTAGCCGCTCCCGCCGTGCTGTCGAATCGCTCAATCATGCCGCGCTGCGAACAGGCGTTGAGGTCCTCGGCCAGGTCGAGCAGTCCCTCCGAAAGGCCCGCCGCTACGCTGGAGGGCTGATACTCGGCAGGGGCGATCTCGATGGCAATGCTCTTTCGCGCACCGTTCTCGTCCAGAAAGGAGCGCGCAAGATCCACGACCACGTGCCCCCTCCAGCGCATCACCAGCCTGGGAGACTCCGAGACTGTCGCCACAGGTGTGACCTCAAGGTTCTCCCGCGCCGCCAGCTCCACAAAACGCGAGACATCCCCCGCCTCCACCACCACCGCCATTCGCTCCTGAGACTCGCTGATTGCCAGCTCGGTGGCGTCCAGCCCCTCATACTTCACCTTCACTGCGTCAAGGTCTATATCCAGCCCAGCGGCGAGCTCCCCTATGGCCACGGATACACCGCCTGCGCCGAAGTCGTTGCACCGCTTGATCAGGAGCGAGACCTCCGAGCTGCGGAAGAACCTCTGGATCTTGCGCTCCTCCGGGGCGTCGCCCTTCTGTACCTGGGCCGCTGCGACATCCGCCGACTCGCGCGTGTGCTCTACGGACGAACCGGCAGCCCCGCCGCACCCGTCGCGCCCGGTACGCCCGCCGACCAGCAGCACCACATCCCCCGGCGAGGGGCGCTCGCGCCTGACGTGCGAGGCTTTGGCTGCGGCCAGCACAGCGCCTGCCTCCATCCGCTTGGCGACGTAGCCGGGGTGGTATATCTCCCTGGCGCAGCCGGTGGGGACTCCTATCTGGTTGCCGTAGCTCGCGAAGCCCTCTGCCGCCTTACGCGTTATCCGACGCTGGGGCAGCTTGCCCAGCAGGGTGCTTTCGACCGGGGCGGTCGGGTCCGACGCACCGGTAACCCTCATCCCGGCGTAGACGTACGCCCTCGCGGAGAGAGGGTCGCGTATCGCTCCGCCTAGACAGGTGGAGGCCCCGCCGAACGGCTCGATCTCCGTCGGGTGGTTGTGGGTCTCGTTCTTAAAGAAGAGCAGCCAATCCTCCGGCCCCTTCTCCGTCCGCGCGGTCACCTTCAGGGTGCAGGCGTTGTTCTCTTCCGTCTCCTCGTACTCCGGCAGCTCTCCCCTCTCCTTCAGCCACCTTGTCGCCAGAGTTACGACCTCCATCAGCGTGAAGGGCTTGTCCTCGCGCCCCATGCGCTTTTTAGTCCTGTGAAAGTCCGCGAGCGTCGCGGCAACGGCGGGCGTCTCGCAGACGACGCCCGTGATCTCGGTGAGGAAGGTGGTGTGACGGCAGTGATCCGACCAGTATGTGTCCAGCACCTTCAACTCCGTCATGGAGGGGTCGCGCCCCTCCGAGCGGAAGTAGTCGCGGCAGACCAGCAGGTCGTCGACGCCCAGAGCGAGCCCCTCTCGCCTGATCAGCGCGTCCAGCCCCTCCTCGTCAAGATTGCGGAAACCCTCCAGGGCTGCCGGAGGCCGGGGCACGGGGTTTTCGCTACGCAGCGTGTCTGGCAGGTTCATAGAGGCAAGCCGCGACTCGACCGGGTTGAGCAGATAGCGAACCGCCGCCTCCTCATCATACCGCGACAGGCCGCCCGCCAGTACGTACACGCGCGCCGTACGCAGCAGGGGGCGCTCCCCACCGGCGCGCATCTGAATACACTGAGCGGCCGCATCGGCCCTCTGGTCGTACTGGCCGGGAAGATACTCAAGGGCGAACGCCCGCTCCCCCTCCGCCAGACACAGATCAGGCGAGACGGAGTCAAGCCTCGGGTCCGACAGGACTGTTCGCACGGCGTCGTCGAACTCCTCTCGAGACAGCCCCTCCACGTCGTAGCGGTTTACTATACGCAGCCCCTTCAGGCTCCTCAGACCGGCGTGCTCTACCAGCTCCCGAAGCAGCTCGTCCGCCTCGACAGTCAGCCCGTTTTTCTTCTCGATGAAGACTCTATAGATCATTCGGAGCTCCTTTCAACTCCAGCGCTTTTACCCCTATGTCGCGCCGCAGGGTCTTTCCCTGAAAACCGACTGCCTCCGCCCCCCGGTACGCGGCCCGTATGGCCTCTTCTAGGCTGCCACCGACGGCCGTTACCCCCGCAACTCGTCCTCCTGCCGTCACCAGACGCCCCTCCCGGCGAGCTACACCCGCGAAGTGGATTGACGCGCGGACGTCGCCGCATTCGATCGGGAAGCCCGTCTCGAAGCTCCCCGGATACCCGCGCGAGGTCAGCACCACGCAGCAGGCGTGCCGTTTAGAGAAGCGGACGTCCGACTCGCGCAGAGTCCCCTCGCGGCAGGCGATGAGGGCGCTGAGCAGATCACTCTCCATTAGCTCCAGCACAGGCTGGGCCTCCGGGTCGCCGAATCGGGCGTTGTACTCGAGCACCTTGGGGCCCTCCTCCGTAAGCATCAGACCGAAGAAGAGGCACCCTTTGAACGGGCAGCCCTCCGCAGCCATGGCGCGAATGGTGGGCAGACAGATGGTCTCCATCGTCGCCCGAGCGACCGACTCCGTGTAGTACGGGTTAGGGGCCACGGCGCCCATTCCCCCTGTGTTGAGGCCCCTGTCGCCGTCGAGGGCGCGCTTGTGGTCCATGGCAGACACAAGCGGCACCACCGTCTCGCCGTCGGTCAGCGCCAGCAGCGAGATCTCCGGCCCCTGAAGCATCTCCTCGACTATCACACGACTTCCGCTGTCGCCGAAGGATCTGTTCACGAGCATATCCCCGAGGGCGGCCTCCGCCTCCTGCAAGCTCTCAGCGATCACGACGCCCTTGCCCCTGGCGAGGCCGTCGGCCTTCACGACCAGGGGCAGCGGTTGATTACGGACGTAGTCAAGCGACTCGTCCAATCTGTCGAAGACCGCGAAGCGAGCGGTCGGGATGCCGTACTTCTCCATAAGGCCCTTTGAGAAGGCCTTGCTGGACTCTATCCGGGCGGCCTTGCGGTCGGGGCCGAAGCACTTGATACCTGCGGCCTCCATTGCGTCCACCAGACCCCCGGCCAGAGGGTCGTCCGGGGTGACCACGCAGAAATCTATGCCGCGCTCAAGGGCGGTGCGCACCGTGAGATCATTGTCCATCGGATTCCCCGGCAGGCAGAGGGCCTCCTCCATCCCAGGGTTGCCCGGCAGGGCAAATACGCCCTCCGCCAGAGGGCTTTTAGCGATATGCCTGACCACGGCGTGCTCCCTTCCGCCGGAGCCTATCACAAGAACCCTCATGCCGCGGCTCCTATTCGGAAGGGGCAAGCGGCGCATGAATCAGCTGACAGCATTTATCTTCCTCCTTGTCGGCAAAGTACTCGGCAGTAGCTCTCCACCGTCCGCGGAAGCAGACGCCACTCTGCCTGCTCCATCACGCGGCGCTGAAGCGTCCGGGGAGTGTCCCCCTTCAGCACCCTCACAGCCTTCTGTGCCAGTATCGGCCCGCCGTCGGGATCCTCATTGACCAGGTGCACCGTCGCACCGGTCAGCTTCACTCCCCTGCGAAGCGCGGCCTCGTGAACGCGCAGGCCGTAGAACCCCTCCCCGCAGAAGGAGGGGATAAGCGATGGGTGGACGTTGATCATTCGGCCCTCGAAGCGCTTTACGAAGCCGGGAGACAGTATGGTGAGAAATCCCGCCAGCACCAGCAGTTCAATCCCCCGCTCATCAAGCGCCTTTGACATCTCTCTCTCCATTCGTTCGAGCCCGAGCGTTCTCCGGTCAAAGACCAGGGGCGGTACCCCCGCACTTTTCGCCCTGTCCAGGGCATGCACGCCCGCACGGTCGCTGATCACCAGCGATATGCGCGCGCTTGGCAGCTCTCCCGCACTCTGTGCGTCCAGCAGGGCCTGCAGATTGCTGCCGGAGCCGGAGACCAGCACCGCAACGGATACGGGATCGGTCAGCCGCAAAACCGGACTCCCTCTCTACCCTCGCACACACGACCGAGGCGGAGGGGTGACTCTCCCGACGAGGTGAGCAGCGCCAGAGCATCGTCCGCGTGCTCCGGGGCCGTTACGACGCACATGCCCACGCCCATGTTGAAGGTGGAGAACATCTCCTCCGGGGGGATGCCTCCTCTGTCGGCGATCAGGTCGAAGAGAGCGGGAGCCCTCCAGGACGCAAGGTCGACCTCGGCCTGAAGGCCGTCGGGAAGGGCGCGCGGAAGGTTCTCGTGAAAGCCGCCGCCGGTGATGTGGGCTATTGACTTGACCAGACCCAGCTTCAGCAGCTTCAACACAGGGCGCACGTAGATACGGGTCGGCTCCGTCAGGGCGTCCCCCAGCGAGATGCCACCGAGCTCGGGAAGCGGGGCGCGAAGGTCCGCCCTCTCGACGTCCAACACCTTTCTTGCCAGAGAGAAGCCGTTCGAGTGCAGGCCGGAGGAGGGCAGGCCGATGAGGACATCGCCCGACCGCACCAGGCCTCGGTCGAGGATCCTCTTCTCGTCCACTATGCCGACGGCGAACCCGGCCAGGTCGTACTCGTCCTCCGGGTAGAAGCCGGGCATCTCGGCGGTCTCCCCTCCGATCAGGGCGCACTCCGCCTGCACGCACCCCTCCGCCACGCCGGAGACTATGGCGGCGACCCTCTCCGGCACGTTTTTACCAAGCGCGACATAGTCCAAAAAGAAGAGGGGCCTCGCTCCGGAGCAGATTATGTCGTTGACGCACATGGCAACGCAGTCGATACCCACTGTGTCGTGACGGTCGGTAAGGAAGGCGAGCTTCAGCTTGGTGCCCACTCCGTCGGTCGCGGAGACCAGCACCGGACGCTCCATGCCGCACAAGTCCGGGGCAAACAGGCCGCCGAAGCCCCCTATGTCGGACATGACCCCCGGAATCCGGGTGCGGCCTACGCTCTCCTTGATCAGCTCCACCGCACGGTAGCCGGCGTTGATGTCCACACCCGCCCGCCGGTAACTTTCGGCCCTGCTCTTCATTCGCACTCCTCCACGCGCACAAGGCGCTTTCCGTACCGGTCCCTCTCAATTGTGTCGGGGACCTCCGTCGG
>JBAYOX010000115.1:0-5810 GCA_041678025.1 Aminobacteriaceae bacterium | reverse complement strand
GCTGAAGGCCCTCACCTCCCCGCTGCACCTCATCGCGCAGAACGCCGGCTACCAGGGCGACGTCGTGGTCGAGAAGGTCAGAAACCTGACGGTAGGCCACGGCCTGAACGCGGTCTCCGGCGAGTACGTCGACATGATCGAGGCGGGAATCATCGACCCGGTGAAGGTTACCCGCAGCGCGCTTCAGAACGCTGGTTCGATCGCGGCCATGGTTCTCACCACCGAGGCCATCGTGGCCGACAAGCCCGAGAAGAAGGAGCCCGCGATGCCCGGCGGAATGGGCGGTATGGGCGGTATGGGCGACATGTACTAGGCCTCGGCCAGTACAAATACAGGCTGAATAACAACCCCCGGAGGCGACTTCTCCGGGGGTTGTTTGCATTTGCAGGCGCGACTCGGGATATGCTAAACTGTATTCTGGATTGTAAGGGTGTTCGGAGGTGCGGCATGTCGGAGAACATTGTCGAACTTGAGCAGGTCAGCAAGTCGTTCGCGGGGATAAGGGCGCTGGACGGAGTCTCCCTCACCCTCCGACGCGGCGAGGTCCTGGCCCTGCTTGGCGAGAACGGGGCGGGCAAGTCCACCCTGATGAAGATCCTCGGCGGCATCTACACCAGGGACGCCGGGAGAGTATGCGTCTTCGGCACCGAGATAGAAGATATGACCCCCGCAAGAGCCAGGGAGCTCGGCATTGCGATAATCCACCAGGAGCTGAACATGTGCTCGCACCTCACGGTGGCGGAGAACATATTCCTCGGCAGAGAGACGACCCGCTCGGGTATTCTCGACGACCGCCCGATGCGCGAACGCGCAGGAGAGATACTATCCCGCCTGAACATAGACATTCACCCGGATGCAGTAGTCGGGACGCTCCCGATATCCAGGCAGCAGATGGTCGAGATCGCGAAGGCCCTCTCCACGGACGCAAAGATACTTATCATGGACGAGCCCACGTCCGCCCTGACCTCTAAGGAAATCTCCGATCTGTTCCACATCATCCGCTCTCTGCGCGAGCAGGGGCGCGGCATAATCTACATCTCCCACCGTCTGGAGGAGCTGGCGCACATAGTGGACCGAGTCGTCATCCTGCGCGACGGAAAGTTCGTCTCCGAGAGCAGATTCCAGGACGTCACAATGGCCAGGATAATAGCCGATATGGTCGGTCGCGAGATAAAGGAGAAGTACCCGCGTATAGAGTCCTCCCCTGGACGTACAATCCTGAGCGTGAGAGGGCTGAACGCGAGCAGGCAGGTTCGCGACGTGAGCTTCGACCTTCGTGAGGGGGAGATAGTCGGGGTCGCCGGCCTTATGGGCGCTGGCCGGACCGAGATGACCAGGGCCCTGTTCGGCGCGGATCCGAAGGAGAGCGGGGAGATTTGGCTTGACGGCGCTCCCGTCACTATCAACAGGCCGACTGACGCCATCGAGGCGGGGATAGTACTTGTGCCGGAGGACAGGAAGAACGACGGCCTGTGCACCAAGCTCAGCATCCGCGAGAACATAGCTCTGCCGAACCTCGACATGTTGAAGGGCCGCCTCTCCACTGTGGATCGGCAGCGCGAGAGCGATATGGTGGAGCGCGCTGCATGCGACCTGTCAATAAGAATGACGGACGCCGATCAGAGCGCGGAGAGCCTCTCCGGGGGCAATCAGCAGAAGGTCGTAGTCGCCAAGTGGCTCGCCCGCACCTCTCGGGCCGTCCTGTTCGACGAACCCACAAGGGGCATAGACGTGGCCACCAAGGCCGAGATATACCACCTTATGAACGACCTGAAGAGGAGAGGGCTGGGGGTGCTGTTCATCTCATCCGAGATGCCGGAGATACTGGGCGTGGCCGACAGGATAATCGTGATGTGCGACGGACGTATAACCGGAGAGATGCCGGCGGAGGCGGCCACCCAGGAGAAGATAATGGAGCTGGCCACCCGGTTCGAGGACAAGCTCGGCCTTGCCGCCGGGGACTGATCATTCATCGCGGGGAGAGATTGAATTGAGAACGGATGGAACGGGAGACACTTCAAGGGTGCTCCGTGCCCTGACCGCAAGGGGAATGGGGCAGGTGCTGACCGCGGCGGCGGGTTTGGTCATCCTGTGCGCGGTCTTCGGTTTTCTGAACCCGGTCTTCTTCTCCAGCAGGAATATCGGCAACCTGCTGCGCCAGATCGCCCCCATACTCCTGATCGGCATAGGACAGTCGTACGTGCTGATAACGGGCAATATCGACCTGTCCATCGGCTCGGTGGCCGGGATGAGCTGCATGCTGTCGGCGACGCTTATGACCAGGGGGATGAACCCCTGGGTCGCCGCCGGGATCACGGTGTTCTGCTGCCTGCTGGTCGGAGTCCTGAACGGAGGGCTGGTGGCGAAATTCGGCCTGCCCCCCTTCATCGCCACGCTTGGCACCATGACGATAGCCCGCGGGATCGCGCAGATAGTCAACAACAACTACAACACCGACTCGATAGGACAGGCGGCGGAGGGATTCCGCAACTTCTTCTACTACGGCAGGCTGGGAGGCGTGTTCAACACCATCTGGATAGCGCTGGCCCTCTGGTTCGTGTTTAACTTTCTGCTCTCCAGGACCAGGCTCGGCCGTCACATATACGCCACCGGCAGCAACAGGGAGGCCGCGCGACTGTCGGGCGTGGACGTCGTTCGCACCACAACCGCGGCCTATATGGTCAGCTCCTTCTGTTCGTGCGTGGTGGGGCTGATAGTCTGTGCCACCAGCGGTATGGGCACGATGGACGCAGGCAACATGTACGAGCTGTATGCGGTGGCGGCGTCCGTCATAGGAGGGGTCAGCACACTCGGAGGTCAGGGCTTGCTACTCGGCACGGTGATGGGAGCGTCCATATGGGGCGTGCTGCAGAACGGTCTTCAGTTCGCTGGCGCCCCGGTCGCCATACGAAACATCGTAATCGGAGTGATAGTGGTGGTCTCGGTCCTTCTCGACGTGGTCGTCAGAAGCGGAAGGCGGCGCAGGAAGAGGGGCGGAGGAGGGGAGGCGAAGGAGAAGGGAAGCAGCTGAAGGCGTCTGTTCCGGCTTGGCAGGGTCTGTTGGAAAACCGGGAGCGCAGCCGATCCACCAGCTGCGTTCCGTCGGGGTCTTAACATAATCAATCCATTTCAAGGAGGAGTGTAGAATGAGAAAGTTTACGGCGCTGTTCATGGGCTGCCTTCTGCTTGCGGGTCTCTTCGCGGGCGCGGCGGCGGCCGAGAGTCACAAGGTCTACCTTATCACGATGGACCAGATGGACCAGCACTGGGTCACTGTGAACGCCGGGGCGGAGAAGGCCGTGGCGGAGCTTGGCAACATCGACTTCAAGTGGCTTGCGCCCGACGTCAAGGACGACGCCAAGCAGATCGAGGCGGTCAACAACGCGGTGGCGGCAGGCGCTGAGGTACTGCTGGTCGCTGCGAACGGCCCCACTGCGATCAGCTCGGCGCTGAAAGAGGCCTCCGAGACCGGAGTCAAAATCATCTACGTCGACTCCCCTGCGGACTTCCCGGCCATTCAGACCCTTGCGACCGACAACGAGGCCGCGGGAGCCACGGCGGGCAAGGAGATGCTCAAGGCCCTTGAGGCTGCCGGAGTGACCGAGGGAGACATCGGAATAGTCAACGTCAACGCGGCAACGGCGTCGACCGTGGCACCCGAGAAGGGCTTCCGCGCGGCGTTCGAGGGGTCGACTTTCAAGATCCTGGAGACTCAGTACTGCGACGGGGACGCGGCCCGCGCCAAGGACATAGCGTCGAACTACATCACCCAGGGGTGCGTGGGTGTCTTCGGTGCCAACGAGGGCTCGACCGTCGGAACCGGCAACGCCATCCAGGAGGCCGGCGGCAAAGTCGTAGGGGTGGGCTTCGACAAGTCGAACATGATTCTTGATCTCATCAGGAACGGATATCTGGTCTGCACCATGGCGCAGAACCCTGACGTCATGGGGTACGAGGGCGTCAAGGCGGCGGCCAGGGCGCTCGCTGGCGAGCCTGCGGGCCCCGACTACGTGGACACAGGGGTCTCCGTGCTCACGAAGGACAGCCTGTAAGACAGGTTTCGCGCTGTATGAGACGACGGCTCTCGTCCTAGTGACGGGGGCCGTCAACTGTCATGAGAGGTGGCGTTATGTACGCGATAGGCGTGGATATCGGAGGGACTAAGTGCGCCGTATGCCTCGGGGAGGGCGCGGACGGCGAGATGAAGGTGGTGCATCGGGCGGCGGCGCGCAGTACGGCGGATTTCTCCCCGGAGGAGATGCTGAGGGCGCTTCTCGCCGATGCGGATGAATGCCTGGCGCATCTTCCCTTCAGGGAGTCGGCGTACGGCGTGGGGATAAGCTGTGGCGGTCCTCTGGACAGCCGCACAGGACTGATCCTCTCCCCGCCGAATCTTCCGGGGTGGGACAGGATCGAGGCGGTCAGGCGCTTCTCCGAGGGGACGGGCCTGCCCGCCTGGCTGTGCAACGACGCCAACGCTGGGGCCCTGGCGGAGTGGAGGTACGGCGCAGGCAGAGGATGCCGCGACATGATCTTCATCACCTTCGGCACTGGGTTCGGCGCGGGCTTGATACTCAACGGCGCTCTGTACGAGGGGGCCGGCGGGGCGGCGGGGGAGGTCGGCCACCTGCGCGCCGAGGCTCACGGCCCTTCCGGTTACGGAAAGATCGGCTCGTTCGAGGGTTTCTGCAGCGGTGGAGGCATTGCCCAGCTCGCCCGGACGATGGCCCTGAGGGAGATCCAGACGGGGAGGCCGCCGTCCTTCTGTACGGGTGTAGCCGGGCTTGAAGACCTGACAGCGGAGTCGGTCGCCAAAGCAGCACTGGCGGGGGATACGACCGCCCTTGAGGTGTTCGAGCAGTCCGGCGTGGAGCTGGGCAGGGCCCTCTCCCTACTGATCGACCTGTTCAACCCGGAGAGGATAGTCATTGGGGGGATATTCGCCCGCTGCCGTGGCCTGCTTTGGCCCGCGGCGAAGAGGGTGATTGAGAGCGAGGCCCTGCCGGAGTCCGCCCGAGTATGCCAGGTGCTCCCGGCGGAGCTGTCCGAGTCGGTGGGGGACGTGGCGGCGCTGGCGGTCGCCGAGTACTACGGCGGAAGGGGGGGAGCAGCGTGAAGGAGCGGACTGCTAAGATAGTCGAGGAGATGTTCACGCCAGGCGGAGGGCTTGAGGGAGTGCGCGACGACGCGCTACGGGCCGCCGAGCTGATTAAAAGCGCCTTCGTACAAGGCGGAAAGCTGATGGTCTGCGGCAACGGCGGGAGCTGGGCCGACAGCGAGCACATAGTCGGCGAACTGATGAAAGGCTTTCACCTGAGGCGCCCGCTGCCGCTCGCGGACAGGGATGAGCTCGTCCGGCTGTGGGGCTTGGAGGGGGAGGAGATGGGCGACCGTCTTCAGGGTGCGCTTCCGGCGATATCGCTGGGAAGCTGCGGCGCGCTGCTGACTGCTTTCGCGAACGACGTCGACGCCAGGTTCGCCTTCGCTCAGCAGGCGATGGGGTACGCACGGGCCGGAGACGCCGCGATCGGGATAAGCACGTCGGGAAACGCGGATAACGTTCGATTCGCGCTGATGGCGGCGAAGAGCAGGGGAGCGGTCACGATAGGGCTCACAGGGCAGGGTGGCGGCAGGCTGGCCGAGGTTGCCGACTGTTGCATTCTAGCCCCGGACGACAGGACTTTCCGCGTGCAGGAGCACCACGCGAGGATATACCACTTTCTGTGTGCCTACGTCGAGTCGGAGCTCTTCGAAGAATGAGCGACTCTGTCGAGGGGGGAGTAGCGGTGTTCAGGCTTGAGCCGGTCTTC
>JBAYOX010000114.1:0-5828 GCA_041678025.1 Aminobacteriaceae bacterium | reverse complement strand
CGTTCGACCTCGCCCTGTCCCTTGCCCTGTTGATTGTGCTGTCGCCGCTTCTGGGTCTGCTGGCGCTGGCCGTCAGGGTGGACTCGCCGGGGCCGGCGCTCTTTCGTCAGAGGCGAGCGGGTCGAGCGGGGCGCGAGTTCATGATCTTGAAGTTCCGCTCGATGCGGACCGACGCGCCTCTTGACACGCCGACGCACATGTTGTCGGAGGCTTCGTCCTGCATCACACGAGTGGGAGGGTTTCTGCGTCGGACGAGCCTCGACGAGCTGCCGCAGCTTGTGAACATCCTCAAGGGTGAGATGAGCTTCGTTGGGCCGCGACCGGCGCTGTGGAACCAGTTCGACCTGATCGAGGCGCGGGAGCGCAGCGGCGCGAACGATGTGCCGCCTGGGCTGACAGGATTGGCGCAGATAGAGGGGCGCGACGAGCTGCCGCTTGATAGAAAGGCGGAGCTAGACGGGGAGTATGCGCGGACGGCCTGCATGTCGCTGGACATGCGTATCCTGCTGCGGACGTTCCGCACGGTGGCGCGCGAGGAGGGTTTTCGCGAAGGGTCGGAGGAGGAGCGGTAGGATGCTGTACGTGACGGGCATCACGGGCCACACGGGGACGTGGTTTCTGAACAGGCTTGAGCGGGAGACGCCCGCGGGCGGGGCGCCGCCGGGCTACGCGGGAGTGAGGTGCGCTGTGCGGCCCGAGAGCGACGCGTCGCGGCTGTTGTCCTCGCCTCTTGCTATCGACGTGGCTCGCGGAAGCCTGGAGGACGCGGACTTTCTGGCGCGCTCCATGAACGGGGCGCGGACTGTGCTGCACATCGCGTCGATCAACCACACGCCGAAGGTGATTGAGGCGGCCGCCTCGTGCGGCGTTGAGTGGGCGGTGCTGGTGCACACGACGGGGCGTTTTTCCAAGTACAAGAGCGCGTCGGCGGGGTACATCGAGATCGAGGAGGCGGCGCTGGCCCGGAGAGGGGAGCTTGGGGTGACGATTCTTCGTCCGACGATGATCTACGGCTCTTCGCGCGACAGGAACATGTACAGGCTGGTGGACTATCTGTACAGACACAGGTTTTTTCCGATGTTTGGCTCGGGGAACAACCTGATGCAGCCCGTCCACGCCCGCGACCTGGGCAACGCCTACTACGACGTGCTCGCCAATCGCGACAAGACCTTCAACCGAGACTACAATCTGTCGGGTAAACGCCCGATAACCTACCTCGACCTCGTCCGCTGTGTTTCGGACGCTCTTGGCCGCCGTAATTTCATCGCCAAAGTCCCTCTATCCCTTTCGCTATGGGCGGCAAGGATTTACAACGCCCTTTTCCGCAACCCGATCATCTCAGTCGAGCAGGTGCTGCGGATGCAGGAGGACAAGGCCTTCGACTGGTCGGAGGCGGCGCGCGACTTCGGGTACGCTCCCCTCTCCTTCGAGGAGGGAATCGTCGAGGAGGTGCGCGAGTATCTCGCGTTGCGAAGCGAGGCAGCGAAAGCTGACGCTGACGGAGGTCGGTGCGCTTCATGAAACTTCTCGTCGTATGTCAGTACTTTCATCCGGAGCAGTTCCGCGTGAACGATATATGCTTCGAGCTGGTCCGCCGCGGGCACGAGGTCACAGTGCTGACCGGCCTGCCGAACTATCCGGGCGGCCGCGTGGACGACCGCTACCGATGGTTTCGCAACAGACGCGAGACGATCGGCGGCGTGCGTGTGATCCGCTCCTGGCTGATCGGACGGGGACGGGGGGCTGCGCGACTGGCGCTGAACTACCTCTCGTTCGCGCTCTCTTCGTCATGGAAGGCGCTCTTCATGGGGACGGACTTCGATCTTATTATGGTCTACCAGCTCTCCCCCGTCACGATGGCGTTGCCTGCGATAGTGATGAAGCGGCGCACCGGGCGCCCGATGATCGTCTACTGTCACGACCTGTGGCCGGAGAGCGTGGCGTCCGCGGGCTTCACTCACGATAGCGTCCTGTACGGTGCGCTTCTACGACTGAGCCGGTGGATCTACGCCAGGGCGGACATGATTTTTGCAAGCTCGATGATGTTCGAGCAGTACTTTCGCGGGATTCTTGGGCTGAACACGCCGGTGCGCCATCTGCCGGTGTACGCCGAGGCCCTGTTCGACGAAGTGCCGCCTAAATCGCAGGGAGAGGCGCTTGATCTGCTCTTCGCCGGGAACGTCGGCGAGATGCAGAGCGTGGACACGATAATTCGAGCGGCGGCGGAGCTGACAGGCGACGCGGGACTGCGCTTTCACATCGTGGGAGAGGGCTCGGCGCTTGAGAGGTGCCGCGCTCTGGCGGCTGAGCTGGGCGCGACTAACGTTGACTTCCACGGACGACGCCCCCTTGAGGAGATGCCACGCTTTTACGAGCGCGCGGACGCCTTTCTGGTGACGCTGAAGCGCAACGAGGCGATCTCGTACACCCTGCCGAACAAGGTGCAGTCGTACCTGGCGGCGGGGCGGCCGATAATAGGCGCGATCGACGGGGAGACAAGCGAGCTGGTGACACGCTGCAACTGCGGCATGTGCGTCCCGGCGGAGGACTGGCGGGCGCTGGCGGAAACCGTTTGCCGCTTCGCCGCCGACCGCGAGTCCCACGCGGAGATGGCGATTAACGCCAGAACCTGCTACCAGGAGCTATTCGCAAAAGATATCTTTTTCACCCGCTTGACCGACCTGCTGGAGGAGGCCGCAAACCTGAAATAAGGTTCAAAAATGGTATAATTAAAAGCTCTTGACAAAACACGGGGTAAGCGGCAGTTGCCCAAAGTATAACTATATCATTATGCATGGAGCCGTCATGTTCAAAGACAAGATAATTCTGATTACCGGCGGGACCGGGTCGTTCGGCAACGAGGTTATGAAAAAATTCCTAGGATGCGACGCACGGGAGATTCGGGTTTTCTCTCGCGACGAGAAGAAGCAGGACGATATGCGCAGAGCCCACCACTGCGGCAACCTGAGATTCTACGTCGGGGACGTGCGCGACCTGTCGAGCGTGCAGGACGCGATGCACGGGGTCGACTTCGTATTTCATGCCGCTGCTCTGAAGCAGGTGCCGTCGTGCGAGTTCTTCCCGCTGGAGGCGGTGAAGACGAATATTCTGGGCACGGAGAACGTGCTTAACGCGGCTATTTTGGCGGGAGTGAGCAAGGTCATCTGCCTGTCGACGGACAAAGCAGCTTACCCGATAAACGCCATGGGTATGTCCAAGGCGCTCATGGAGAAGGTTTTCATCGCCAAGTCGCGGTCTACACCTCCGGATGGGACGCTTCTGTGCGGAACGCGTTACGGTAACGTGATGGCGTCGCGAGGCTCTGTCATTCCACTGTTCGTCGAACAGATAAAAGCCGGTCAACCGCTGACAGTTACGAATCCCGAGATGACGCGCTTTATGATGACTCTTGAAGAGGCTGTGGAGCTGGTGCTGTACGCCTTCGAGAATGGGCGGCCGGGCGACATCCTGGTCCAAAAGTCGCCTGCCTGCACAATTGGTGATCTGGCGGTCGCACTGAAGGAGCTGTTCGCCGCGAGGAACGAGATTCGCTATATCGGTACGCGGCACGGCGAGAAGCTGTACGAGACTCTACTTACAGGTGAAGAGGGAGCTCGGGCAGAGGACATGGGAGAATACTTCCGCATTCCGGCCGATCAGAGGGACCTCAACTACGACAAGTTCTTTACCAAGGGAAGTGGGGCCGCTGCAACATTAGGGGAGTACAACTCGCACAACACGCGACGGCTTGACGTGTCACAAATTATTCAAAAGCTCTTGACTACTGAATATATCAAGCGCGAGCTGACAAATACTGGGGGCGTGACAAGGTGAAGTTTCTGGTGCTGGGCGCGGGGGGTATGGCCGGGCACGTTGTGACCATCCACCTGGCGGAGCGAGGTCATTCTGTGACGGCCCTGAGCAGAAATCCGTTCCCATGGGGTGCGTGCCAGTCTATTCAGGGGAACATCAAGGATGCATCGTTTCTCGGCGGGGTACTCGCGGCGGGCTGTTACGACGCGGTTGTCAACTGCGTGGGGGTGCTTAACCAGGATGCGGAGCGCGACAGAAGCCTGGCCGTCCGCCTGAACTCCCTTTTGCCGCACGCGCTTGAGGATATGACGCGCGGCACAGGGACGAAGGTGATTCAGATAAGCACCGACTGTGTGTTCTCAGGTGCGACAGGGGGGTATCACGAGGGCGCATATCGCGACGGGGCGGCCTTCTACGACCGCTCGAAGGCTCTTGGCGAGCTGGAGAACGACAAGGATCTTACCTTCCGCACATCGCTTGTCGGCCCGGATGTGAATCCGAATGGCATCGGACTGTTCAACTGGTTCATGAGACAGAGTGGAAGCATAAAGGGGTATTCGCGCGCAATTTGGACGGGCGTGACGACGGACGTGCTGGCACAGGCGGTGGAGCAAGCAGTGGAATGCGGCCTGACCGGGCTTTATCACCTGGTGAACGCCGCGCCGATAAGCAAGTTCGACCTGCTGGGACTGTTCAACGAGCATTTCAGGAATGGCGAGGTGAATATCACACCGGAGCCGTCCGTATCGGTGGACAAGTCGTTGGTCAACAACAGGAGGGACTTCTCCTTCGCAGTCCCTTCGTACCGAGAGATGGTAGAGGGGATGAAAAAATGGGCCTCCGCCCACGCGCCCCTATATCCGCACTACTCATTATGTGGCACGGAACGGGAGTGACGGCATGAGCAGGCTCAAAGTCTTCACAATACTCGGCACCAGGCCCGAGATCATACGCCTGAGCGAGATTATCCGCAAGATGGATATTTACTTCGACCACGTCCTCGTCCACACGGGGCAGAACTGGGACTACACGCTGAACCAGGTCTTCTTCAAGGAGATGGGCATACGCGAGCCCGACCACTACCTCGACTCCGTCGGCAAGGATCTTGGGCAGACCATCGGCAACATCATCTCCAAGTCGTTCGAGATGATGAAAAGCGAGCGCCCAGACGCCCTGCTGGTGCTTGGCGACACGAACTCCGCCCTATCGGCCATATCGGCCAAGCGGCTGAAAATCCCCATCTTCCACATGGAGGCCGGCAACCGCTGCTTCGACCAGAACCTCCCCGAGGAGACAAACCGCCGCATCGTCGACGCCATCTCCGACATCAACCTGCCGTACACCGAGCACGCGAGGCGCTACCTGCTCTCCGAGGGCTTCCGCAAGGAGCATATCTACGTCACCGGCTCTCCCATGACCGAGGTGCTGGCGCGCCACAGAGAGGCTATCCTGGCCTCGAGCGCGCTGACGGAGCTCGGGCTTGAGGATGGGAAGTACTTTCTGCTCTCCGCCCACAGAGAGGAGAACATCGATGACGAGCAGAACTTCCTCTCACTGATGAGCGCCGTCAACGCCATAGCCGAGGTCTACGGCATGCCGGTCGTCTACTCGACACACCCAAGAAGCAGGGCGGCCATCGAGGAGCGCGGCTTCGTCTTCCACCCGCTGGTGCGCAGCCTCAAACCCTTCGGCTTCTTCGACTACAACAGACTTCAGCTCGGCGCCTACTGCGTGCTCTCCGACAGCGGCACTGTGCCGGAGGAGGCCTCCATCCTCGGCTTCCCCGCCGTCTCCATCCGCACCTCGACCGAGCGCCCCGAGGCTCTTGAAAAGGGCGCGTTCGTCCTCGGCGGGGTGAAACGCGACGACATCCTCCAGGCCGTGGAGCTTTGCCGCGCCATGTGGGAGCACGGCGAGCCCGCCTCCCCCGTGACCGACTACACCGAGGCCAACGTCTCGACGAAAGTGGTAAGGATCGTCCAAAGCTATGTCAAGGTAGTGAACAAGGTCGTCTG
>JBAYOX010000113.1:0-5836 GCA_041678025.1 Aminobacteriaceae bacterium | reverse complement strand
GGGGTGGAGGTCTACTGTCTCATCCTCGGCGAGGGAGTAACGTCGCGCGACGACAACCGTGACGCCTCGCACCGTGTTAAAGAGCTGGAAGAACTGCGTGCGGCAGCAAGGCGGGCCAACGAACTTCTGGGGGTTCGGGAGCTGTTCTTCGAATCGTTGCCGGACAATCGCTTTGATTCGATAGATTTGTTGGATGTGGTGAAGACAGTGGAGCATTATGTGACTAAATTGCGCCCGGATCGTGTTTTTACACACGGTTGCGGGGACATAAACAATGACCACACCGTTACGTCAAAGGCAGTGTTGACGGCGTGCAGACCGTTGCCTGATTCCCATGTTAAGGGTGTTTACTTCTTCTCAGTGTTATCGTCTACGGAGTGGAATTATCCAAACTCCTTCAAGCCAAATTTTTTCTTCGAAATAGACGGATTCCTTGAAACTAAGCTTGAGGCCATGAAGATCTACTCTTCGGAGCTGAGAGAATGGCCTCATCCTCGTTCTTTGAAAGCAATAGAGTATGAGGCAAGGCTACGCGGAACCCATGTCGGTAGAAACGCGGCCGAGGCCTTCCAAATAGCGCGGTTGGTTGAATGAAAGTTACCTTTGTTCCGCTGGAATGTCTCCCAGCATCTTTTCAGTTGCTTCTTAGGAGTTGGCGAAACTCAGAATTGGTGCGTTCTCAAATGCTGAACCAAAGCCCTATCTTAGAGGATGAGCATCGCGACTGGTTCACAAGGGTGGTTTCTCCCGGGTCCTCTTATCGAGTGCGGGTTGCCCATGCGGACGACGAGCCCTTCGGAGTTATTTATCTAACAGACATTGATAGGGTTTCTTCAGTTGCTTCATGGGGCATGTACATAGGCGACGAGCGTTTTCTGGGGCGCGGGTTGGGGCGGCGCATGTTGCTAGACCTGCTGGAGTGGGCCTTTGAAGAGGAGGGGCTGGAGAGGCTCTATACCTCGGTGCTGGCCGACAACTCGAAGGCTGTGGCCCTCTATCTGGACTGTGGTTTTCACTTCGAAGGTCGTTTCGAGCGCCACATCCGCAGGGCCTCCGGCGAATTCGTCGACGTGTACTGGATGGCGCTGTTCGCGCACGAATGGCGCAGAAAAAAAGGAGTTTGAAATAACGTCCGCCCCCCCAATACAGGTATCAGCGGCCCGCGCCATCTCGGGGAGGACGGAACGAAGCATGTCGTAAAACGAGCCGCTAATGAGTTCTTTCCACAGTTCGTCCTCGTCTCGTTGGTCGTTCTCGGTTGTGTTGGCCTGTTCTGCATGTACGCCGTCGCTCACCGCGTCGCCCCCTTCGCGGATATAATGATGGCACATCTTGATATCGGATAAAGAGGATCGGGAGGATCTGAGAATCATAGAAGAGAGAGCCGATGAACCGACGGTCCCATGGGAAGTCGTCAAACGGGAGCTTGGATTGTGACCGAACGGAAATATTCCATAGAGTTCAAGCGAACAGCGGTGAAGGAGCTGGCCGAGCTTGACCCGTCTGTTGGCCGGAGAATCAAGGAGAAGATAGACGCACTTGCCGATAATCCCCGGCCAAGCGGAGCTAAAAATTAAAAGGGCGGCCTGCGGCATGGAGGTTGCGAGTTGGTGGCTATAGAGTGCCTATTGAATTATCACTGCTCCAGTGCTAAACCGATCAATCGATCCGCCTGATCTGCCATGAACAGCGGGATGTTCAACACATCATCGTCCAGCTTCAGGTTATCCAGAGAGAACCGAACACGAAGCTTGATCTGATCTTGGAATAGTTCCTTGAACTTTTTCAGATTTTTACTTGTAGTGTTGGCTTCCGCCTTGACCTCCACGGGGAAGATGTCATTCTCTCGCTGAATGAGGAAGTCAACCTCATATGGCGGGTTGCTCCGCGTCCAGTAGCGGGGTGTGACCTCAAACTGCGTCACCATAGTTTGCAGTACAAAGTTTTCGGTCAGCGCACCCTTGAACTCGGTGAACAGGCGGTTGCCTTCGCCAAAGGCTGTGGGAGCAAGCTGCGCCAGACGGCGAAGAAGCCCCGCATCCACCAGATAAATCTTAAAAGCGGAGAGGTCGTCGTAGGCTGCCACCGGTAAGCTGGGAGCGGAGCTTCGGTAAATCTTATGCACCAGACGGGCATCTACCAGCCATTGCAACGCATCCTCATATTCTCTGGCTCTTGCGCCCTCTTTGATAACCTTGTAGATGAACTTTTTGTTTTCTCTTGCCAGTTGAGACGGTATTGATTTCCAAATTATGGAGATCTTCGGGAACTCACTAATGTTAGGATGTTTGGCAAAGTCTCGCTCATAAGCATTGATGATCCCAGACAGAGCCTCCTGCATAGCGGATACATCCCGCGCCTCCGTCCACATCAGAACAGATTCCGGCATACCGCCTGTGACATAGTACATCTTGAGTTTCTCATAGAGCGGATTAAAGAAAGCATCGGGAATTGGCTCGAGAATAGTTACACCTTCCAGATACTTAGCCAGATTCTCGTCTCCATTAGCAAGCAGGAATTCTGTGAAAGTCATAGGATCGACCTGCATGAAGTTTACCTTGCCTACCGGGAAAGAGGATGGCTTTGACAGAGCAATTCCCAACAGAGAACCGGCGCAGGCAACATGATACTGCGGGGTATTCTCACAGAAATATTTCATAGAATTTATGACCTTGGGGCAGTCCTGCACTTCGTCGAAGATAATCAGAGTTTTCTCCGGCACAACC
The DNA here is from genome assembly GCA_041678025.1 of Aminobacteriaceae bacterium. GTDB lineage: Bacteria > Synergistota > Synergistia > Synergistales > Aminobacteriaceae > JAAYLU01. The sequence goes on along the minus strand of JBAYOX010000113.1, from coordinate 3,110 downwards.
TTTTGCCCGCTGGCCAGCATCAGGTTTTGCAGGATCCTATCTACATCCTTTGTGGTCTCGAAGAACTGCTTGTATTCCTCATTTTCATCGAAGTTAAAGTAGGCTGTATTATCATAATGGCGCCTACCGAATTCTTTGAGAATCCAGGTCTTGCCCACCTGACGCACACCTTTCAGAATCAGCGGCTTGCGATAGGGAGAGTTTTTCCATTCCAGCAGCTTATTCAAAATCAATCGTTCCATGGAGAATACTCCTTCACACTATTATTGGAGTTCATGTGTAATATAATCACATTTTTATTATACACCATCTGCACTCGAGAAAGTCATTCTCTGAGGGGCATCGTTCGCGAGGAGGCTTGAAAATTATTGCACGTCGGAAGATAGAGCGAACGGCCAAGAGTGCCGAAGCACGCAATGAAGAGCTATGCGTATCCGCGACGAGCGGAGCTGATGAAGGGCCGCTGAAAAACGAGACCCCTCATATTCGTTCGAGATGACATTGAGCCTGATTGTGCGAAAGGTATCACGCATTATCAGAGGCAGCACAGGTTGACGAAAAGGTGCGCTCTTCGCAGAAGCCGCTGACCCTCCTTTTTAAAGGCCAATTGCCTATGTGAGATTGACTTGACCTCCTGTAACATGTACCATGTCCGGTACTATAGGGGGGGTGATGTCATGAGCCGTATCACTGCAACCGAGGCCCGAAGGCGCCTCTTTCAGCTTGTTGACGAGGTGGCGGAGTCGCATGTCCCTGTGAGCATCTCGGGGAGGCGCAATTCAGCGGTGCTGGTGGCGGAGTCTGACTGGAGGGCTATCGAGGAGACGCTGTTTCTGTGCGGTATCCCGGGGATGCGCGACTCCATAGTGGATGGGATGGCGACTCCGATCGAGGATTGTTCAGAGGATGCCGGATGGTAGCAGCGTGGAGGGTCGTCTTTACCAAGGCGGCCCGCAAGGACGCGGAAAAGCTGCTTTCAGCCGGATTGAAGCCCAAGGCGGAGCGGTTTCTCGCAATATTGCGAGAGGACCCTTTCCAATCCCCTCCCCCTTTTGAAAAGCTGGTGGGCAGTCTTTCGGGTGCGTATTCTAGGCGCATCAATATATGTCACCGACTCGTCTACCAGGTGATTGAGACGGAGCGCACGGTGAAGGTGCTTCGCATGTGGAGTCATTACGAGTAGATCCCGCCCGCCGATTTCCCCGTATGTCCGAACAGTGTCCGTCAATTCCGGGGAAGGTCAGTGTTGGCGGCAGGGGTGTTTTACTACAGATTTGCAGGGAGTTGAACGGATGGTCCGACGCGCAGAAATCCTCATAATCACCCACGCGGGACGTTCAATCGGGGGCGGGCATGTTGCGCGCTGCGCCGCGCTGGCGGATGCTTTCGCCTCGCTCGGCGCATCTGTTCGCTGGCTGGTGAACGAGCCCGCTGCGGGGATACTCGCCGGCAGGGGGGTGGCAGCGGAGTCTATGGTTGTGGTGGAAAACCCCTTTGCGGATGGCGCGCTGCATGTGATTGATGCTGTTGCGGCTATCCACCCCGTTTTGTGCGTTGTGGACGGGTACGACGCGACGCCCGCTTTGCTGGAGGGGGTTCGGCGGTTGTGCAGGGTGGTGATGATTGACGACTGTCGCAGTCGCCCTGTTGAGATTGAGTGCGATGCGGTATTGAACTATAACCTGAACGCCGGGTCGGTCGGTTACCGGCAGGGGTGCGCGAAGCTTCTGCTGGGGCCTGAGTACGCCCTGCTTCGGAGAGACTTTTGGGATCTTTCGTCCGAGGCGGGTGTGGATATACTGATTATTCCAGGTGCGAGCGACCTGTTGGACACGTCGGGCCGGTTCGTCGAATGGTGGGGCGAGGGCTGGCCTCGTGCGGAGCTCGTGTTGGGACCGCTGGTTGCCCCCTCCGCGGTCGAGTCTCTTGTGAAGGCGGCCGCTGGACTATCGAACCTGTCGCTGCTCCACGACCCGCATGATCTCCCTGCCCGAATGGCTCGCTCGCGCGCCGTGCTGTGCACTTCCAGCGTGGCTTCATACGAGGTGCTGGCGCTGCGGAAGCCTCTTGTGGTCTTCCAGACGGCAGACAATCAGGTCGGGATAGGGCGCGAGATAGGGCGTCGCGGACTGGGGTTTAACCTGGGGGAGTGGGGAAGTTGGGGCAGGGAGGCTCTGAGATCGGCGCTAGAGGACCTTCCCCCGTCTCCGCCTCCGACCGTCAACCCCAGAGGCGCACAGTCAGCGGCGGCAGAGCTGTTGCGATTGATAGAGTGAAACTGTGCTGAGAAGCAAGTCAGCAGTTTAAGTGCTGAATGCCTCTGCTTTGTCGGCCTGACAGTCTGTCTAAAAGAGCCGCTGTTCCTTCCCCCTGCTCACCACAAGACCTCCCGACAGAGCGTAGCGACGATCGCGAAGCATCCAGTACGAAGGGTGGTAAGGATCTCGAGTGTACATCCAATCCACTATCCAAGAGCTGTGTCTGCACAAATATTCCTCTTTCTCCTGCATTCCCGGCGTGGCACTGCCGAAGCAAACTCATGTCTTTTGTAAAATTCCGTATCCTTCATCGTGATACAATTGACTCGCAGGCTTGGCGCTTTTTTGGCTGGCCGATCTTGTGGTGGAGGTGAGGTCCTGTGTCTGTCGGCTTTTTTGAAGCGGTCAAGATGCGCAGGTCGGTCTACGGCATATCAAAAGGCAACCCCGTTCCCGATGCGCGGATACGGGAGATAGTCGAACACGCGGTGAAGTACTGCCCCTCGGCGTTCAACTCCCAGGGCGGACGGATCGCGCTGCTCCTTGGGGCTGAGAGCGACGCGTTCTGGAGCCTGGTCAAAGAGTCGCTGCGGAAGATAGTGCCTCCCGAGAGGTTTGCCCCGACTGAAAAGAAGATGGACGGCTTCGCAGCAGGGCACGGTACTGTTCTATTCTTCGAGGACGAGCGCCCTGTTAAGGAGCTCCAGAGCAAGTTCCCGAGATACGCCGACGAGTTCCCGCACTGGTCGGACCACTCATCGGGGATGCTCCAGTTCATCGTGTGGACGGGGCTGGAGGCGGAGGGATTCGGCGCATCGCTGCAGCACTACGCACCCGTGGTGGAGGAGGCCG
>JBAYOX010000112.1:0-5902 GCA_041678025.1 Aminobacteriaceae bacterium | reverse complement strand
GCCGCAGGCGCGACAATGACATCAAGTCCTTCCACTTTTTAATGGAAGGGCTTTTTGTTATTCGTATTCAGCATGATAATTGTACTCAGCGGAAAACGCAATGAGCTCGATGGATGATTATCTGTCTTTGCAACCTGATTCACTTTATATCGAAGGGAAGCGAGCTGTCGATATGTCAAATCCTATCTTAAAAAGTATCCTAGACGCGGATAAAAAGAAAAAACGCTACACCCTGCTTATAACGGGAAGCTCTCTGCGGCCATCGGGAGGCGGACAGCCGGGTGACAGGGGGGAGCTCCGGGGAGACGGATTCCTATTCGAAGTCCTCGACACAAGCAAGCACGAAGAGGGAGTAGCTGTCTCTGGCACCCTGTCTAAGGGGACTCCCGTTCCGGGAATGTCTCTGGAGGAGATTGTCGACCTTGAGCTTCGCGCTGTCTACTCAAGGATGCACACGGGCGAGCACATACTCTCGCGAGTTCTGGAAAGAGAGCCTTCTCTGCAAGTCCTTAAAGTGGCGGTGGCGGAGGATGAGAGCGTGGTTTATCTAAAGTACCCCGGCGAACTACGCTGGGATAATCTATTCGAGGCTGAAGCTGAGGCAAACAGTATCGTCGGGCGTGATCTCCCGGTGGATGTTCTACTTCTCGACAGAAAGGAAGCAAAAGATCTGCCCGGCATTCGGGGAAAATGGGGTAGAATCACCGACAACGTCATACGAGTGATCCGAATTGAAGGCTTTGATACGATAGCCTGTTCAGGCTCGCATGTGGCCTCTACAGGCGAGGTGGGCGACATACTGGTGACGGGGTTCAAGGGTCCGGCGCCGGATTGGGAGATCAGATATGTAACGCGCGGAGAGAATCTGCGTAACCAGCTCAGCCAAGTGGCGAGGCGACTGGCACGTGATGCGAGCTGTCCCCCCGACCGCCTTGAGGGTGTGTTCGCCGGTCTCAGAAATGATAACAGTTCAATGTCCAAGGCCCTTGGAAGAGCGGCTAATATGCTGTCTATACCCTGGGAGAGCGGATCCGTATGCGGGACTACCATCTTTACCTCGGTGATTCCGGGTTTGCCCAAAGAGGTAGTTTCTCACTCCGCTCGCAAGTGGTCCGACGAGCATCCCGATTCGCTGGTGTTGCTCCTGTTGCCAGAGGTTGATGGAGAAGGGGGTGCCTTCCTCCTGTACAGGGGGACCGCAGTTGAACGTGATTTCTCGAAGTTTCTCCGTTCATCCCCCTCGCTCTCTGCTAAAGGGGGCGGCAGGGCGGACTGGCTGAACGGGTTCTCTTCCTGTATGAAGATAAGCGAATGGCTTTATGCCATCGAGAGGTTTATGTAGGAATAATAAAGAGGCGGCATAGAGCCGCCTCTTTCAATTTATTTCCCGGATTGCGTTCTTGCTATTTGATGTCGGGGATGGCCATGCCCAGCTCTGCGTAGTACTTCGCGGCTCCGGGGTGAACTGGTACGGAGACGCCGTCAAGAGCCGTCTCAAGGGTTATCTCCTTGGCCTTTGCATGAACTTTGTGAAGGTCGGTTATGTTCTCCCAGAACGCCTTGGTGAACTTGTAGATTACGTCGTCGGAAAGGTCGGCGTCACAGACGAGCATCGCGATAACGGCGGGCGTGGGTACGTCTCTGTCGACACCGTGGTAGGTTCCGGCGGGTATGATGTCCTTTACGAAGAACGGGTACTTTTCTATCAGCTTATCCATGTAGGCATCGTTGAAGTTGACAAGGTCAAGATCGTGGGTGGTGGCGAGGTCCATGATAGAAGAAGTGGGGTATCCGGCCACCACGAAGCCGACGTCGAGCTGACCGTCCTTGAAACGCTGAGTGGTGTTGTTGAAGTCGAGGAAGTCGGTATCCATTTCGGCGAACTTAATCTCCGCAACGTTAAGAATAGCGGTTACGTCGCCAAGAACTCCAGAGCCGGGAGCGCCGACAGAGACTCTCTTCCCCTTGATGTCCATAATATCCTCTACGCCGCTCCCCTTGAGGGTGATGCAGTGTACGTGCTCGGGGTAGAGAGAGGCCACAACGCGAACGTTGTCGTACTGCTCCTTGAAGGGGGTCATACCCTTGGAGGCCCAGTAGGCACCGTCGTTCTGGACCATGGCCATCTCTATCTGATGTGTGCCGATGAGGTTGAGATTGGCATTAGTTGCGTTGCCGGTCTCGGAGGTTACCTGAAGCTCTGGAACGTTTCTGCTTATGATCTCAGCGATGCCGCCGCCAAGTGGGTAATATGTGCCGCCCGTTCCGCCGGTCGCTATTGATATGAAAGTGGTTGCCGACGCGGCGCCTGCAAATGCGAAAAGCGTGAGAAGAGCGAGACCGATTACGGTTTTCCTGTTCATATGCGAATTCCTCCTAAGATATTATATTTTTTGGTGCCCAGTCTGTTTTTCGCACACCCTCCTTTTTCTGAGTCTTTGATGCTCCAGAATGAGTATAGTATAGAGCTAAATTATCAAGGTATCAAGAAACCGCGCGTTTTTATCGGCGAAGGTCAAAAAAACCGGCTCTTTCCATGCTTATCATCTATAATGATTGAAGAACTCACCAGAGAGGAGTTGCATGGCGTGATCTGGAGAAAGATTTTCAAAAACCCGCAGGGAGAAGACGAGGAGGAGTTGGAAGAGATGGAGAGCGTTAACGTCATCGATGAGGGAAGCCCGCTTGTTCTTGATACTAACACGTCCTCTGTAGGATGCGAGAGATGCGGAGTCGAGCTCAATTTCAAGATTCGTATAGACGACGAGAACCAGGCAGGCAGGGCAGCGCTTCTGCTTGCTTCCACGACCACAAACGAGGCAGAGACCACCTTCAAAAAAGAGCTCGCCTCCCTAGGCTGGAAGTCCGTCGCCACCGAAGTGGGGGGTCTTGCGGGCGTTCTGCCTCAAAAGATAACCGGGGCACTTGTGGGTGCCTCTCTAAACGCAGGAGTTGTTGAGAAGAAGAGAAATGAGATGCACGCGCTCATGCACGCGGCTCTTGAGGCTCTGGACGGCTTTCTTTCAGTGGGGATGCTTGAGGCGAGTGTTGGAGCGAAGATTGCGATCGTCCGAAACAGTCGCTGGATATCAGTTGCAGTGATGGGGGACACCGCTTATCACGCGGTTGCGCACCACGAACGCTGCGGTCTTGGGGTAATGCATATTTAATTATCGCGCTCGTTCAAAACGCTCTTGCGTCTCAGGCCTTCCTGTGATAGAGTTCTCTTTTGTTTGGAGGTCTTTCTCTCCGGTCCCATATTCCTTTGGAGGTGCCTAATTAGATGAAAAAGGATTTTCACCCGCAGTATGAAAAGTGCATGGCAAGCTGCGCTTGCGGCAATACATTCGAGACCCGCTCCACAAAGAAGGAGATCCGCGTAGGGGTATGTTCCGCGTGCCATCCTTTCTTTACGGGGAAGAAGGGTTCTCGCGTTATGACCGAGGCTGGACGTCTTGAGAAGTTCCAGAGGAAGTACGAAGGGATCAACTACGGTCAGAGATCGAACGCAGAGGCAGAGTAGGAAAGTTGACAGGGAGAGCGTGTCTCTCCCTGCTTTTTTGAAAGGGTGAGTATTAATGAGCTGCGGCGTACTTCTTCTGTCTTTTACGCCTCGGCCTGATGCTGTTGTAGCTGCTGCAGCCAGGCTTTGCTACAGCGACGTGTCCGCCTCCAGCCTTATCAACGAAGATTCACCTGAAAAGATGAGGTCATTGTTGCGTCATATTCGCGACAGCGGGCACTTCTCGCCGTTCGAGCACGCCTCCTTTACCTTCGCTATCGACGGCATCAGCCGCGTAACTTCTCATCAGCTTGTCCGCCACAGGCTCGCCTCCTACAGCCAGCAGAGCCAGAGGTACGTATCTATGGACGAGCCCGACGTGGTTCTTCCTCCGTCAATCGCTGGCAAGCCTGAGTTGAAGCAGAAGTTCGTGGATATGACGAGGAGCGTGCATTCCTTCTATGTTGAGATGTTGGAACAGGGTGTGCCAAAAGAGGACGCGCGCTATATTCTTCCCCACGGCTATAGTACCAGGCTTGTCATGACTATGAACGCCCGTGAACTGCACCACCTCTTCGCCCTAAGGCTCTGTCGCAGGGCTCAGTGGGAGATCCGCGATCTGGCCCGGAGGATGCTGGTCGAAGTCCGGACGGTCGCACCCGCTCTGTTCGAAAAGGCCGGACCTGCCTGTCTGGTCACAGGAAAGTGCGAGGAGAGAAGCCCGTGTGGAAGCCCTTTTCTAACTGTAGAAGAACTCCTTGACGAAAAGATAGTGTGAGGTGAACATGATAACGTTTTTAGCGTCGCTGCCGTTTTTCCTGGCCGAGAGCGCCGGGCGGGACAGAATGCCCGTCGGCGGACAGGCCGTGATCGAGGGTGTACTAATGAAGGGACCGGATCGCTGGGGGCTGTCCGTACGCAAGCCGGACGGTGACATTCAGAGCGAGACCTGGGAGAGCTTCTCCAGGACCAAAAGAATGCCGTGGAAACTGCCGATAGTACGCGGCGTTGTCACAATGGTCGAGATGATGACCATCGGATTTCGCGCGCTGAACAAATCGGCCCAGATCGCGGTGGGCGAAGAGGAGCAGATCACAGCCAAAGAATTACTCATTTCAACCGCGGTAGCGATTATCGCCGTGGCGGGCCTATTCATCGCCCTGCCTCTGTGGCTGTCGGACGTTGCGGTAAACTCATGGGGGCTGACTCATACGGGAAAGAATATCCTTGAGGGGTGCGTTCGCGGTCTTGTATTCCTTTTGTATGTAGGAGGGATAGGCCTCTGGAGCGAGATACGCCAGGTATTTCGTTACCACGGCGCAGAGCATAAGACCATAAACGCCTTTGAATCGGGGGCCGAAATGACCCCCGAGAGCATCGGAAAACATTCGCGCATTCACCCGCGATGCGGCACTTCCTTTCTGCTTATCGTTGTAGCCGTCAGCATAGTGGTCTTTTCGATCGCCGGAAGTGGCTCGATAGCCTGGAGGATCGGGGCGCGAATAGTCCTGCTTCCACTGGTAATGGGTCTTTCCTACGAGATTATAAAGGGCGCATCAAAGGCCGGATTTGTCGGCAGGCTTCTGATGGCTCCTGCCCTCTCCTTTCAATTTTTAACCACGCGAGAGCCTGATGAGAAACAGATAGAGGTAGCTCTGCTGTCGCTTGAGACAGCGCTGGGCAGAAAACTATCTCCCGCGTGCGCTGGTGGTGACAGGGATTGAACTTCAAGGACAAACTGGAGGAGCTGGAGAGGGATTTCGAGGAGACCGAGGCCAAAATGGCCGACCCAGCCTTTCACTCCGATATGAAGGGGCTTCAGTCCCTCGCGAAAAGACACTCGAAACTCTCTCCCGTTGTGGCCAAGTTCCGCGAGTTCAAAAAGGTATCGGCCGACCTTTTGGAGGCTCGTTCGCTGATGCACTGTGGGGATCACGAGCTCGAAACTCTTGCAAAGGAGGAGTGCTCCAGCAAGGAGGAGCGCCTTCAGCAGGTGGAGGAGGAGATGAAAGTTCTGCTCCTTCCCGAGGACCCGAATGACGAGAAGAGCGTTATGGTAGAGATCCGTGCGGGCGCAGGCGGCGAGGAGGCCGCCCTCTTTGCCTCTGTTCTTTTCCGCATGTACACAAGATTCGCCGAGCGCGAAGGGTGGCGCACCGAGAGCATCGACTTCAACGAGACCGGCATTGGCGGATACAAAGAGATAGTCTTCCGCATAGATGGAGACGGTGCGTACAGCAAGCTGAAGTTCGAGAGCGGGGTACATCGTGTACAGAGGGTGCCAGTCACGGAGGCTGGTGGGCGCATACACACGTCAACCGCCACAGTGGCCGTCCTGCCTGAGGCTGAGGAAGTGGACGTGGAGATTAAAAGCGAGGACCTCAAGATCGACACCTACCG
>JBAYOX010000111.1:0-5912 GCA_041678025.1 Aminobacteriaceae bacterium | reverse complement strand
CTCGTAAAAAAAGGGAGCTAATAACCCCCCACCGAGCACCCGCCGTCCGGGGCGAATTGCGCTGTGGCGATCACGGTGCACATGGCGGTGTGCCCTCCGTCCCTCGTCCCGACTATGACCAGGGATTCGCCGACGGAGACGGCCGTCACCCTGGCGGTCATCCCTGAGGGATCGCACTCCACGACCCAAGGGTAGCTCGACTGCCAGATCACCGTCTTGTCGGACGCATCGGGGGGGAATATCTCCGCCGTCAGGTGGTCACTCATGCCGAGCCTGAGGCGCAAGGTTTTCGGGTGGACCGTGATCCTCTCGACGGCGACCTTTGACACGGCTGCGTCGCCCGCTTCTGTTTCAAAAGAGGTGCGGGTGCTCGTTGCACCGGGTGCGCCGCCCTCGCCCGCACCCCGGCTCTGAAAGCCAGAAAAAAAGAGGAGGGGATAATCCCCTCCTCCGATTATAATACAACCGCTGTTACTTGCGTCTCAGCAGCAGAGCCAGAGGCGCCGCGAGGAGCAGTGCAAGCGGGACGGCCGTTCCGCCGACGGAGCATCCTCCGCCTCCGCCTCCCCCGCCACCTCCGACGGTGACGTTGCAGGTGGCTGTGAAGCCGCCGTCGTTGGTAGTTACGGTGACGACAGCGGTGCCGTTTGAAACCGCGTTAATACTAGCGGTCAGGCCTGACATAGTCCCTTCCACAACTTTTACGTTGCTCGTAGTCCAGGTAACCTCCTGATCTGCGGCGTTAGCCGGTGTTATCGTTGCTGTCAGGGTAGCGCTCTGTCCGACGGCTAGTCTGAGAGACGTGGGCGAGACCGTGACACCGGTAACTCTGACGTCCGGATCCGGAGTGGGGGTGGGTGTCGTGCCTCTGATCGCGGCGTTGAGGTTCAGGTGACCGTTGCGGGCGACCAAGCCGTTCAGGTTCCCGTTCGGCGTCACGTTTTCCAGTATTCGTGCCTTGATCTGACCGGCGTTTTCCGTCGGATGAGCGGCGGCGATGAGCGCGGCTGCTCCCGCTACGTGCGGGGTTGCCATAGAGGTGCCCTGATAGAACTCATACACGTTTCCAGGGACAGTGCTCAGTATGCCGTCAGGATCGCCTGAGTATCTTGTTAATCCACCGGGAGCGGCGAGGTCGACGTACCTGGGGCTGTAGTTTGAGTATTGGGAGCGAGTAGTCTCCTTGGTTATAGCAGCCACTGTTATGGTGTTTGCGAACCTGAAACAGGCGGGGTAGGGCAGTTCACCTCTATAATCGTAGCTTGGGTCTGAAGGATCCGAACCAGGCCCTCCGGGGTTATCGATATTCTGAAACTCGTTGCCTGCCGCGATTACCACGACGATGCCAGCGTCGGACAGGGCCTTCACGGTGCTTCCATACGGGTCAGCCTCGGGGTTTGGCACAGGGTTCCACCATCCGCCCAGCGACATGTTGACCACTTTGATATTCAGGCCACGTCTCTTCTGATCCAGCACATAGTTCATTCCTGCGATAATCTCGTTGCCGGAGCCGGAGCCTTGGTCGTTCAGGACTTTGACCCCTAGCAGGCCGACTCTCCAGTTGATGCCAGCGACGCCGGTGGAGTTGTTGCCGACCGCACCGATGGTGCCTGCGACGTGTGTTCCATGTCCATATATGTCGTATGGGTCGTTGATATCAGGGGCACCGACAACGCAGTTTCTACCGATGTTGTTCTCGAGGTCTCGGGCTATGTTGCCTGCCAGGTCTGGATGGTTGTAGCTGATACCCGTGTCCAGAACCGCTACAATTACCTGCGAGCTTCCGGTCGTAATATCCCAAGCCTGGGGAGCGTTGATGGTGGTCATTCCCCACAGCTCGTTGTATCGCGGGTCGTTCGGCAGAGCAAGCGCGTGCGATATATAGTTCGGAGCGGCACCGACGACTCCGGGCCTGCCGTTTAAAGCCGCCAGAAGCTGCTCTGTAGTCCTGCCCTCGCCCTTCATGTGAACGACGTTCCTGCCGGTCTCGGCGGCGATTGCGCCATAGGTCTGCACAGCTCGCGCGCCGATGGATTCCGCGACGGACTGAGACGAGGAGATAAGCCCGGCCTCGAACGCCTCGCCTGTCGCGGACGAGATCGAGGAGGGAAGCTCAAGCATCACCAGGATCTCGCCGTCGACGTGCTCGCCCTGTATGGGATTACCGTCGAAGGTGTAAACCTCCGGAAGGATCGTGTCCGCAAACGCCGCACCGGCGATCAGTAGCAGCCCGAACACCAAAGAGCATAAAAACTTTTGCTTGCAGTTCATTTTGTCCACCGCCTTTTCCAGTCGGATATAGTTGATCAGGAAGTGACCCTTGGCGCTGAGATCGCCCTCTGCACTTCGTTGGGAGAGACACCCTCGATCATCGGGTCGGAGCGCATCTCTTCGAGTAGCTTCTGTGCGAACTCGGGATCCTTGGCGGCCTTTTCGCTGCGCACAAAGAACATCCCCTTACCGTTCGACTCCGAAATTGCGCTGTACGTGTTCTCCACGTTCACTCCATACCTGAGGAACAGGAGCTCTGATTGAATCTCCAGCATCATCGCCACAGCGGCGACCCTTGCGGCTCCCTGCAGGGGTAAGACGCTCTCTCTTGCTCTGAACAGCACCAGATACTCCCCGGGGACTGCCTCTGACTTCTTCTGCGCCTCAGGCAACAGCTGCCCTCCGCCTGCGCTCTTCTCCACTCCTTCGGCTGTAACCGCGCCCGGCACCACGCAGAGCGCGCCCATCAACAGGACCGCAAGAATCAATCCGCCTGAAATCATCCTCATCTCCATATCACGCTCCTCCGTCTATTTTTTCGCCTATCGGGCATAGTACTCCTATTATAACACTCTTGGTCAAGAATCATAAAAATCTTGCGAATATGATTCAGTGACAGCTGTGTCTCTCTCACCAGCCGCCTCCGCCTCCACCTCCTCCCCCTCCGCCCGAGGAGCCGCTACCGCCCGAGCCGGACTCGGACCCCGGCGCAACCGATGCCGAGGCTATAGCGCCCGATACCGCGGACGTCATGTTCGCTATCGTCGCTCCGGTGTAGAAAGAGGCTATATCGGTGCCGGAATACCACTCAGGCTGGTACTGACGTTCTTTGAGAACGTCCGCGAAGCGGTTGGCCCAGGTCTCCGCCACGCCCAGGGCAAATGCGTAGGGCAGCAGGGTCTCGAAGACCTCGGGGGTCTCCTCCGGCGGGTTGAACATCTCAAGCCTGTGTTTCTCCGCCGTCCCCATATACATGGCAAGTCCTTCTGCCTCGGCGAGGACCTGGTTCCCCTCCGGCGTCCTCAGGGTCATCAGCTCGTTGAACACCGCTATGATCACGGCGACGGCGAGGGCCGATAGGGGGATGAATACCATGCCCGCTCCGAAGATGGAGAATACCGTCACCGAGAGCAGCAGGGCGACCAGTCCAGGCAGGAACTTCTTGAACAGCTTTTTAAATAAGCCCTTCTCGTCCCGGAAGGTGAGGACGGAGTGCTTCAAAAGAAAGGAGGTCACGGTAAAGAAGATGGTCAGAGCGGCGAAGATCGCGCCCTTTTCCTCCTGTCCTCCCATTATTATCGCCGGGCAGACGGCAACAGGGATCAGCAGCGGTGCCAGCCACAGCAGCGTGTTCTTCGAGAACAGCGGCTTGCCGGCCTCCGAGTAGCGCTTTTTAAGGGCGCCGTGCGCGAATTGAAGTCTCTCGTGATTTTCCTGCTCCAGTGCCAGCTCCTCTCCGGAGCGGTAGAAGAGGGAGGAGAGCAGGGGGCCGCCCGCAGCGGGATTCCCGGTGCACTTGATGGCGTACTTTCTGCCCGCGAGGCGGGCCATGAGCCCGTCCAGAAGGCCGGAATCCGAGGTTCTGTCGTGGACGACGAGGTGTCCCTTAACTGCAAGGTTCAGTATGTCCGCAGCGAAACAGGTGTTGTCCATTCCCATCCTGCGTACATAGCGCAGAAAACCGGGCGTTCTGCCTTCAGTCGGGGCGAAGAGAGGGATTATCGCTGGCATGGGTGGGTCCTTGCCCCATCTGAGCCACAGCAGGTAGTAGATCAGCGCCATGATAACGGGGACGGCGATGATGAAGTGGTATGTGTAGCTGTCGAACACCCTGATATACAGGGGGACCGTGGGCGGGGTAACTATGCCCTTGGGCCAGGTGTAGACGACGGTCAGCCCCTCCTTTGGATTCAGGGTGGCTGTGGTGGCGACTATGTCGCCGGGTAGCACCTCCGCGTCCTGTCCTCGCGAGCCCTGCCAGCCGGTGTAGAACTCCACCGAGTTGAAGGGCGTCTCATTTGGTATTGTCAGCGAGAAGCGCGCCTGATCTATGGCGAAGTCCCAGTCGTTGCCCGTCACGTTCCAGTAGAGCTCGTCATGCTGGTCGAAGAAGCCGACCTGATAGGTGGTAACGTACTTGATCGAGTACGTGTGCCTGCCGGGGGGCGCAAAGCCGTCCGAATCCCCTAGGTATATGCGCACTCCGTTCGACCGGTCCTCGATCCTATACGGCACGCTCTCTCCGTCGAGAAGGGCCTCCTTCAGGTCGAAGCCGGTGCGCACAGTCCCGCCGGTCAGCGACTTGTAGGTGGTGGGGAAGTCGCGGTAGATGCCTCGCTTTATCTGTCTCCCCTCCACGTTGACTGTGACGTCCTCCTGTACTATCAGACTCGAGTCCGAGAGGAGAGTGGCGTTCGACGAGAACAGAAGTATCCTCTCCTCCGCGGCGGACGGCAGGGGCGCGAGAAGAAGCCCCGCCAGGACGAGGAGCGCCGGAATTATGCGGTTGAGCTTCATGTCGGTTGCCTAGCTGAACGAGACGTCGGGTCTTGCGCGCTCTTCCTCCGCCGCCTCGAAGAAATCCGCCTTCTGATAGCCGAACTGCCTGGCTATCAGCACGGAGGGAAAGGTTGAGATGGCGATGTTGTAGTCCCTGGCCGCGCCGTTGTAGTAGCGGCGCGACATCTGTATGTCGTTTTCAAGCGACGCAAGCTGCTCCTGCAGCTGAAGAAAGTTGGCGTTGGCCTTGAGCTCCGGGTATCCTTCCGCAACCGCGAATAGGGTTTTCAGCGCGCCTGAGAGCATGTTCTCCGACTCGGCCCTCTCGGCGACGGACTGGGACTTGCCTATGGCGGCTCTGGCCTCGGTTACCCTGGTGAAGACTTCCTTCTCGTGCGCGGCGTACCCCTTCACGGTCTCCACGAGGTTGGGGACGACGTCGGAGCGCCTTTTGAGCTGGACGTCGATTCCGCTCCACGCCTCGTCCTTCAGGTTCTTTTTCTTTATCAGGCCGTTGTAGATGGCGACCCCCCATAGCAGAACGAGCGCGACTATACCGATCAGTACGTAAAGAACCATAATCTGTCTCCTCCTCCGGGTAAAGTGTTGAATATCCGCCATTATACACGGTCTGTGTTGAGCCGTCCGATCTGTGCGACAAAAATACGTAAAAAAACAGCCTGCGCGGGAGCCCGGCAGGCTGTTCCGATATGACACGACAGCTAGTAAAGAGAAGGGGAGGATAGAGCTAGGTAGACAGCCGCGATGATCAGCAGCAGTCCGCTGACTCTCCCAAGCCAGACGGTCCCTTGCCCCCCCTTGAAGACGAGCCTGGAGAAGAGGTCGGAGGCGCTTCCGGCGACGATTATCACCGAGCTGAGACCCGCTCCGTACGCCGCCACCAGCAGAAGTGCGCGTAGGATATCGGTGGAGGCCACGCTTATCGCCAGCAGGATGACCGGCGCGGAGTAAGCAAAGCTACACGGCCCGAGTGCGAGCCCGGACACGACGCCCAGCGTCAGAGCACCCTTGATGCCAGTGTACTTCGTGCCGGTCGATGAGGACCCTCGAAACCACGGGATGTTGATTGCGCCCAGCAGGTGAAGCCCGAAGAGCAGAAAGACCGCCGCCACAATATAGTT
>JBAYOX010000110.1:0-5919 GCA_041678025.1 Aminobacteriaceae bacterium | reverse complement strand
GAGAACAGCATCCCCACCGGGTTTACAGTGCTGTCGGCGTCCCCCGACAGGGTGAGAAGGGTGCATCCGCTTATGGCCAGTATGCTCGACAGATACCATATTTTTGAGGGGCGCTCGCCAAGCGTGAAGTGCCCCAGGAGGCCCGATATGACGGGGGCACTGGCCAGAGCCGTCAGTGTGCCGACCGCTACGCCGGTCTTCGCCGTTCCGGTGAAGAAGAAGGGCTGGTAGGCGGCGGTGGCCAGTATCGCGATTATCGTAGGCAGTAGCGGCCATTTTCCGCTCCCTCTGAACGAGCGTTTGTACAGGGCGAGAGCGAGCAGGGCCGCGCCGCCTATCACGACTCGCAGCGCGCCTATCTCCAGCGATGAGGCGCCTGCGGGCGCAAGAGCCTGCGAAGTCCCCGTTGTGCCCCACAGCATCGCGCCGCACAGCACAAGCAGAGCGCCTCTGATATTTTTGCCCTTAACCTGCATGAGCCTCAATCCTTTCGGGTGAAGTAAACCGCGCCCTGTATCACACGGGCGGCTTGCCGTGTATTATGACACATTCCGAGTGTTTTTAGAGGAATCCCGGCCTGTTTTCCCTTCGAACAACGCCGTCGCATCTGAGCTTGACGTACGAACAGGCGGAGAGTAGGCTATATGTACGACTATCTTTCAGGGGGCTATTTTATGAGGGAGCTTTTTTACACCATTTCAGACGAGGTCTTTTCGGCTTTCCCCGAGTACGCGAGGGGAGTCCTTGTCGCCAGAGGGCTGAGAAACGGGCCGTCGCCGGACGAGCTCACCGCCCTGCTCAGAGAGGCGGAAGCATCGCTCAGGGCGGTTCTGGGAGATGGCAACCCTGCGGAACACCCGCGGATAGCCTCATGGCGCGAGGCCTTCAGGAAGCTTGGAATGAAGCCAGCGGAGTACCGTTCATCCATAGAGGCCATGGCACGTCGCATCGCGAAGGGGAACGAACTGCCGTCGATAAACGCGCTGGTTGACATGGGGAACGTCCTCTCTTTGCGCCATGTGCTGCCCTGCGGAGGGCACTCTCTTGACGACGTAAAGGAAGACATATCTCTGCACACTGCGGCTGGCGACGAGGTGTTCGTCCCCTTCGGCGAGACAGCGGTCGAGAGTCCCGTTCAGGGGGAGTTTGTGTTTTCGGAGGGGAAGAAGATACTGACCAGGCGATGGTGCTGGCGTCAGGCCAACCACACCCTGACTCTGCCCGAGACGCGAGACTTCATCTTCAACGTCGACATCCTGCCCCCGGCGAGCCCGGACGAGGCGTTGGAGGTCTGCCGAGAGATGGAGGAGTTGGTCGCCCGCTTCTGCGGAGGCGAGTCCTTCCGAATCGGGCTTCTGTGCGCCGCCACACCCCGGCTGAGTCTGTCGTGAACGAAAGGCGTAAAAATTAAAACAGGGGGCGGCAACCCGACAGCCGCCCCCTGTTTTTACCCTTCGGTCTACTTCAGTATCCCTATCAGATGGCCGGCTTGGATCCTTCTGTCGACGTACGACATCTGAACCTGACACGCTCCGTCAAGTCCAGCGTCTACAAACAGCCACAGAACCCTCGTCTCGGGCAGCAGCCACGCGGCCTCGAAGAAGATGCCATGATCCTTAAGAATGATCGGCTTGCCGTGCTCTCGAGAGAACTCCTCCACCATCGAGCCGAACGTCCTGTTCTTCCACTCCAGCGTGTTCGTCAGCGCCCTGGTCTTTATCGCTCCGTGCACCTTCAGTATGTTCCCCCTGTACCCCTCTACATTGAAGTAAGTGGACGCCGCCTCGGCTTGCACGTAGGCCGGGAATGGGTTATCCGTCGGAACGAACGGGTAGTTTATCACGCCGTGCGCTCCTGCGACTCCCTCCCTGTCTATCCTTCCTAACTCGCTCTCCGCCCGGTCGAGCTCCTGCTCCAGAGGCTCCCCGACTCGCACTCCCCAGATTGAGGAGTGAAGCTTGACCTCCGCGGGCTTTTCGGGCGAAGGTTTCTCCGCGGGGTGCTTTTTCGGCTCCGGCTTCTCGTCAGCCGGCTCGACCTTCGGCTTTTCAGGAGTCTGCTCCGGGGTCTTCACGCCCAGCTCTTCGGAAGGCTCCTCTTTCACCTTGGGAGTCTCTTCTTCATCCTCCACCGTGGGAGTTTCTTCTTCATCCTCTACCTCTGTGGCGGCTGCGCCTCTCTCTCCAGCTAGTTTTTCGGCAATAAGCTCGTCGAGCTCCTCGGCTAGAATCTCCTCCTCGAATATCTTCGCCTGTCGCTCCTGAGAGTCGAGGACGACTATGCCCTCCTCCTCTTCGGACTCGCCGACCTCAGCCGCTATAAGTACCCTCTCCTCCAGCACCGGCTCGACGTCGGCCTCTATCGCGGAGGCATACTCCGCGTCTTTTTCCCTCGCCGTGGAGAGAGCGCGCTCGTACCCCTCCCTGTCTCCCAGGAAGGCGCTGGCCCAGGCCATCCCCTTCAGAGAGCGAAGGACCAGCTCCAGGTCGTCCGGAGCTGAGTCGATGGCCTCTTGGAAGGACTCCCTGGCCCCTCTCTCGTCCCCCGCTCCGAGCAGCGTCTCGCCCAGGCCGACGTAGAGCCAGCTGATCAGAGCGCCGGACGGGGCGTCCAGCGCCCTTCTGAAGCGCTCATCGGCGCTCTTCCAGTCGCCGAAGTAGCGCAGGCACCATGCTGAGTAGTCGAGCGCCTCACCGTCGTCTGGCTTCTCGGCCAGCAGACGTTCAAACAGGGCGTAGGCCCCCCTGTAGTCCTGAACCTCGTAGAGGTTTCTGGCCCTCTCGCGCAGGAACTCATCCGCGCCAGAGGTGCCCGCCGCGCAAATCAAGACGGTGGCGATTAAAAGCGCGAGCAGCACTCCGTTCTTCTTCACGATTATCTGCCCCCCTAGTAATTTAACCGGCCTTCACCATGGAATGCCGACGTACTTGAAGACCGCCCAGTCGGAGGCCTCCTCGTAGGTTTTTTTCAGCTCCGCCTTGGCGGCGGTTATTGCGTCGACCGGGGATGCACCGCCAACTATTCGCTCGTAGGTCATCCCCATGAAATCCGGGGCGCTGTCGTCAGGCACCCTCCATCTTGAGATGAGCATCCCCTTTACCCCTCCTGCCAGAAAGACGGTGTTTAACCCCACCATTCCGTCGCCGATATACAGGTCGCCCAAGCCTGTGTCACACGCGGACAGCACGACGAGCTCCGAGCGCCAGCGGAGAGCGGAGAGCTCTCCCATCTGGGCGAACGAGTCGTTCTCTACGTCCGCGACCGGGGAGAGAGCCAGGCCTGGCTGAAGGTCCGGGATGCTGTTTCTGTCGTAGCCGTGGCAGACTATATGTACGTGTCTGGCGTCCCAGGCGGCGACGTCAGGGTCATACAGCCTCTTCTCGGATGCGTCGGCACCGGTCAGAAGCCGGGCCTCGCCGAAACCCTCCCAGATCTTCGCAAGGAGCTCTCCCTCGCGCCGCGCGTTCATCAGAGGCGCCATAAATTTACAGAAGGCCTCCCTGATCTGCTGCAGATGCGAATTGTTCACCTCTTCAAGAAGGAGCTCAAGTGCCCTGCTCGCTCCAAGCCTCTTTCGCACGGCAGGGTAGTACTCCGGATCCGCTATTATCACCAGGCGTCTGTCGGCCGTCGGCCCCTCGACGCGCTTCTCTCTGGTCAGAAGGAAGGCGCTGGGCAGCTCCGCGAAGGTCCATCCATCGTCCTGAAGGAAGCGGTACCCGCCCTCCCCTTTCACCGACAGGGTCTCGTAAGGAAATGTGTAGAGTATGTCGTGAGGCACTACCAGCAGCTTCTTTTTGCCTCCCGTCAGCTCCGCGACTGGGCTGAAAAGCTGTTCCGCCAGTCGCGGAGAGGTCGCCCCGGCGGCCATGACCGCCTCGTTCGCCCTCACCGGCTGGAACTCCAAGTCCGGCACGGTGCGCATCCACAGAGTGTAGGAGAAGAGGCTTTCGTAGTCGAGCGGAAGCCTGACGACGGCAGCATCTCTGTCCTTTTGCAGCACGAAGGCGAATGACAGGTCTGAGGAGAGGTAGTAGTCCGCGACGGCCCAGTCCCCGTGAATGGCGTCGGACGCCTCTTTCAGCGACGGGACTCCTCCTGCTGAATCAACTGTGTACCCTGCGGCTATCTTAGAAAGACCCCTGCGCACCTCCTGCAGCTCGCTCCTTGACTCGTCGGCCTCCTCCGCAAGGCCTCGGAGGTCTTGAAACGCTATACTGGCCATAAGCTGCGCGGCTCTCATGCTCAGCGAGCGATACTCTTCCGCCTCCCTCTCCGGAAGCCGGTCGAGGAATGCGCTCCCGGTGGTGGCGAGCATCTCGCGCCACTGGCGGCTCTTCATTCCTTCGAGGTATCTCCACAGCCTCTCAGCGTTCTCCTTCGAACCGTCCGACTCGTACAGCCTGAAAGCCGTCTCTATTCCGGTCCTGTAGACCTCCAGCTTGTCGGCTGTGGTCTGCGAGTTGACGCCGTCGGACGGCGTCACAGATTCCATGACCTCTATCGCCTGATCCAGGAAGGAGAGGGCCTCGGAGTCCCTCCCCAGGGCGAGGGAGGCCTTCGCGGATATCGAGAGAGTCCTCCAGACTACCTCCGGGTTAGGGGTGCCTCCGGCGCTTCTTGCAGCGTAGCCGAATCCCCTCCTCACCTTGTCGGCCTTTTCGAGAGCCTGCCCGGGCTCGCCCAGGGCGAGAAGATACCTCGCGACAAGCTCTCTTATAGCCTGCCTGTCGTCGAATGCGATCGCGCCCTCCGGGGAATCGGCTACCTCTACGCAACCGAAGTGCTGTTCGAGCAGCTCTACTCGCGCAAGCTCCTCCGAAATGGAGAGCAAACGCGATATCCTCATCTCCCTCTCGGCTGCCGATTTGGCTCCAGCAAGCGAGAACTGCCTGCCGAAGGCCTCAGCTCCCGCCGACAGCCCCTTCGCTATGAGGTCCGCCCCCTGACGGAGGTTCATCTCCTTGGGCTCGCCGATGATCTCAAGTCTCCTCAGAAGGGTCGCCCTCAGCGACAGCCCGCTCCAGGCGCTTCTCACCCTGGACAGTGCGGCTGCCTCGACAAGAGTGTAGACGGCGAAGGGAGGGGTTGAACTAGCCAGCGAACGCGCCCTGTTCTCCCTGTCCTGCTGGGATTCGCTCTCTATGCCCTTTATATACCTGGTCAGCTTCTCCTGTCCTCGTATCTCATCCAGCGGAGAGCTGCCAAGCCCATCCAGAAGCGTGAGAATTTCCGCGGAGTAGTCGTTTAGGGCAGACTCTTTTTTATCCCCTTCGGCCATCAGACGCTCCTCCATAGAGCGGGAGCGCTCCGCGGCTCTCAGCACTGCCGCGCGAGCCAGACGTTCGGAGAGAAATCCGGGGAGGTGCTCCCCTCTTAGAAGCGCCAGTATCATCTGACGCTGTTCCTTCTCATTCAACGAAAGGGAGTTGACGGCCTCGATCAGCACGGCGAGCAATCTCCGGGCTTCTTCTGTCCCGTCCGACACGCCCGCAGGCGCGGCCTTTGAGTCGTCTTTATCGTCAGGCACCAGCAGCAGTCCATCGATACGGATCTCTATCGGCGCACCCTTTTTACCAAGCAGCCCTCTGCCGGCCGCGTTAGAGAGGGCATCCCAGCAGGCCTGATACGCTCTGTTCAGGGACTCAGGGTCGGCTGCCTCTCCTCGCTCTTTATCCAGCGACCTGAGAGCCGTGGCGGCCTTCTGGAAAGTCTCCCTGCGCCCGGCCACAAGCCTCAGGGTGCCCTCTGCAATCAGATGACGGGCCATGCCCTCAAGGCGACGCCAGGAGAGCATCTCGGAGGCCGACATAACCGCCATGGCACCGTGCAGGCCGGGCACAGAGGTGGAGAACCACTCTCGCGACAGATCTCCCAGCCTTCTCCAGGCCATAGGAAGGGCGTCGCCCCCCCTGACCG